>JAPSIU010000306.1 GCA_031178565.1 Leucobacter sp.
CGCGCGACCAGCGCGGCGCGCTGGGAGCCCACGCGCTCCATCCCCGCCGCGTGCGCCTCGACCAGGATCGCCTCGAGATCCTCGTAGTAGTAGAGCAGCGCCCCGCGCGTGACGCCCGCCTGGTTGGCGACGTCGGTGAGGGAGAGGCCCCGCAGTCCGTGTTCGGCGGCTGCTTCGAGGGCCGCGTCGACGACCTCCATGCGACGTCGTGCCTGGGTGCTCGGGCGGGCCATGACTGCCAGTATGCCAGGTGCCGAGGCGAGGCGCTCGCGGGTTTCTTGACATTTGAGTAAATTAATTTACTCTGGAGTAAAAGAACTGCTCGGCACGGCCGGGCCCGAGCGCCAGGAGCTGACATGGCCGTCGACACCCTCTTCACCGGTGGGAAGATCCGCACTTTCGACCCGGATCAGCCGTGGGCCGAAGCGCTCGGCGTCACCGGCGACCGGATCAGCTACGTGGGATCGGCGGAGGACGCCCCCGCTGCCCGTCGCACCGTGCAGCTCGAGGGGCGCCTTCTCACGCCCGGCGTCGCCGACACGCACAACCACCTCCTGCTCGGCTTCGACGACCTCGCTGTCAGCCTCGACCAGGTGCAGAGCCTCGACGTCGTGCGAGCCCGCATCGCGGAGTTCGCCGAGACCCACCCGGGCCTCGAGTGGATCTGCGCCGAGAACGCGCTCTACTCCGTCGTCGAGGGCCGCCGCCCCAACGCCGACGATCTCGTGGGCGTGACCGACAAACCCGTCTTCATCACGACCTACGACCAGCACTCGGTCTGGCTCAACCGGCCCGCGCTGGCGAAGCTCGGGATCCTGAACGGCGGCGACATCGCCTGGGGCAATCCCGAGATCGATCGGACCACGGGTGAGCCGACCGGCTGGGTCACCGACTTCTACACGAGCGCCATGACGATCGACGGGCTCGCCGAGCTGCAGCGGGACATCCCCATGTACTCGCCGGATCGGCGCTACCGCAAGATCACGAACAGCCTCGACATGGCCGCCCGCTTCGGCATCACGACAGTCGTGGAGCCGCAGGTGCCGCTCGCGGAGCTCGACCTCTTCGCCCGCGCCGAGCGCGAGGGCAGGCTCACCTCCCGCACCATCGCGGCGATCTACCACCCGGTCGGCGCGGACGGCGACTTCCGCGCGCGGATCACGGAGGCGATCCGGGAGACTCCGCAGCACGAGCGCTTCAAACTCGGGCCCGTCAAGCTCTACGCCGACGACGTGATCGAGCCCCACACCGCTGCGATGCTCGAGGACTACGCGAACCGGCCGGGCCACCGCGGGCACACGAGCCTCGAGCCCACCGAGTTCGAAAGGCTCTTCGTCGAGCTCGACCGCCTCGGCTATCAGGTGCACACGCACGCGACCGGCGACTGGGGGATCCGCCTCACCCTCGACTCGATCGAGGCCGCGCAGCGCGCGAACGGCCGTCTCGACACCCGTCACGGGATCGTGCACGTCGAGTGCCTCGCGCCCGAGGACCTGCCGAGGTTCCGCGAACTCGGGGTCGTCGCGGCCATGCAGCCCCGGCACGCCTCACCGGATCTCGTCGCCGGCACCTGGATGGAGAACGTGGGGGAGACCCGCTGGGACCGCGCGTGGCGCTTCCGCTCCATGATCGAGTCGGGCGCGCGCGTCACCTTCTCGAGCGACTGGCAGGTCGGCGAGATGGATCCGCTGGTCGGCTTCTACAGCGCCATGACCCGCGCGGGCCTCGACGGATCGGCGTCCTGGACGCCGGGCGAGCGCCTGGGCCTCGATGCCACGATCGAGGCGTACACGAAGGGCGGAGCCGAGGCGTTCCATCACGAGGACGCGCTCGGCATGCTGCGCGAGGGATACCTCGCCGACGTCGTCGTCTGGTCGGGAGACCTCTACGGCATGGATCCTGCCGAACTCCTCGAGCAGCGAGCCGACCTCACGGTCGTGGGCGGACGGGCGGTCCACGACGCGCGGGGCGAGCTCGACGGCCGGGCGGCCGCCGCGAACGTGCAGGATCCGGCCGGCGACGGTCAGACCTGCAGCGAGCCCGCCTCCGACCACCACTGCCACACCCACTGACCCAGAGTCCCGAATCCACGACGAAGTGAAGGAAACCACCGTATGACCGATGTCATCTCCCGTCCCGCGAGCCCCGGAGGCGATCAGGCCGTGCAGCAGCATGCGGCCCCCGAGTCCGGACGACTGAAGCGCTCGCTGAAGCTGCGCCACCTCGTCTTCATCGGACTGGCCTACATGGCCCCGCTCGCCGTGTTCGACATGTTCGGCATCGTGGCGGCCGAGACCGACGGCCACGTGCCGCTCGCCTACCTCGTGGTGATGGTCGCGGTGCTCTTCACCGCGTTCAGCTACTCCCGCATGGTGCGGTTCTTCCCGATCGCGGGATCCGCATACACCTACGCGAAGGAGGCGATCAACGCGCACGTCGGCTTCCTCGTCGGATGGGTGGCCACGCTCGACTACCTGCTGCTGCCGATGATCAACGCGATCCTCTCCGCCATCTACATGGGGGCCGTGTTCCCGGAGGTGCCGTTCTGGGTGTGGGTGCTGCTCACCGTCACGATCTGCACGGTGCTGAACCTCGTGGGCGTGAAGCTGGCCGCGAGCATGAACGTGCTGCTCGTCTCGATCCAGCTCGTGGTCGCCGTGGTCTTCGTCGTGCTGACGGTCGTGAACATCGTGAACGGGGCGAACGGGGCCGAGTTCACCGCGCGTCCGTTCATCTCGAGCGACGTCCAGCTCGCCGCGATCAGTGCGGGCGCCGCGATCCTCGCGCTCTCCTTCCTCGGCTTCGACGCCGTCTCCACGCTCGCGGAGGAGGCGAAGCGGCCTGAGCGCGATATCCCGCGAGCCATCTTCATCATCATCGGGGTCGCGGGGCTGTTCTTCGTGACGGTGACGTACGTGATGCAGGTACTCTTCCCGGATGTCGCCGAACTCGGCGACATCGTCGGCGCCTCGCCCGAGATGGCGAAGTACATCGGCGGGGCCGCGTTCCAGGCGATCTTCGTCGGCGGCTACATGATGGCGGTGCTCGGCTGCGGGATCACGCAGCAGATGAGCGCGGCGCGCCTGCTCTACGCGATGGGACGCGACGGCGCGCTGCCGAAGCGGCTGTTCAGCCAGGTGAGTCGGCGGAGCGGCGTGCCCGTCGTGAACGTGCTCATCGTCGCGGGTGTGGCGCTCACCGCGCTCTTCGTCGACCTGGACCAGGCCGCGTCCATGATCAACTTCGGCGCCTTCATCGCGTTCACGTTCGTGAACCTCTCGGTGATCTTCGTGTTCTTCCGCTTCCTCAAGCGGCGCACGGCCGGCGCCTGGATCGGCTTCGTGCTCGTGCCGGCCGTCGGCGTCGTGATCAACGTGTGGCTGTGGCTCAGCCTCGACCCGGTCTCCATGGTCATCGGCGGGATCTGGTTCGCGGTCGGTGTCGTCTACCTCGTCGTGAAGACCCGCGGCTTCCGCGCTGCAGCTCCGGATCTCACGGGTCCGATCAACATCGGCATGTACGAGTAGCGCCGGGCGGACGAGCTGAGGGCCCGGATCGAATCGTAAAGATACCCGCCCGCAGTGCGTCCCGATAAACCGCCGGAGGTGTCGACGGCCCCCACCATCACCGACAAAACGTTGC
>JAPSIU010000307.1 GCA_031178565.1 Leucobacter sp.
GCTTCGAGACCGTGGTCCGACCGGGTGAGCACGCCGGCGTCGCGAACGCCATCGGCGCGGCGATCGCGCAGGTCGGCGGTGAGGTGGACCGGATGTTCGTCCTGGAAGGCGGGTCCCGCGAGGCCGCGCTCGAGGAGGCGAAGTCGGAGGCCGTCGACCAGGCGGTGGCCGCCGGCGCCGATCCATCGTCCATCGAGATCGTCGACGTCGACGAGATCCCGATCTCCTACCTGCCGGGCGGGGTGACCAGGATCCGGGTGAAGGCCGTCGGAGAGCTGCTCACGGGAGCGTCGCGGGGAACGGAGCGGTCATGATGCCGAGATCGGAGCGGCTGACGTCGATCGGGCACGACGACATCGACGACATCGCGCGCGGGGCGGCCGTGCTCGGCGCGGGAGGCGGAGGCGATCCGTATCTGGGATCGCTCATCGCGAAGCACGCCATCGACGTGCACGGTCCCGTGCAGCTCGTGGCGCCGGAGGACGTTCCCGACGACGCGCTCGTGCTGCCGGTCGCGATCATGGGCGCGCCGACCGTGATCGTCGAACGACCGCCGGCGGGAGACGAGCTCGCGCGGGCCGTCGAGGCGCTCTCCGGCCATCTCGGCAGACCGGTGACGCACATCGCCTTCTTCGAGGCCGGGGGGCTGAACTCCATGACGCCCATCCAGACGGCCGCCGAGACGGGGCTGCCGCTCATCGATGCGGACGGCATGGGGCGCGCGTTTCCCGAGCTGCAGATGGTGACGTTCTCCCTCGAGGGGATCTCGGCCTCGCCGATGGTGCTCGCGGACGACAAGGGCAACGTCGTGCTGCTGCAGGCGAAGGACAACGTCTGGGCGGAGCGGCTCGCGCGGGTCGCGACGGTCGAGATGGGCTGCTCGGCTCCGATCGCCCTGTACCCGCACAGCGGCGCCCAGACGAAGGCCGCGCAGGTGCCGCACACGCTGTCGCTCACGCGCGACATCGGCAGGCTCCTCCGCGGGGCGCGTGCGGAGCATCGGGATCCCGCCGCTGTCCTTGCCGACGCGTTCGACGGCCGCGTGCTGCTGCGCGGAAAGGTCGTGGACGTGAGCCGGCGCACCTCGGGCGGCTTCGTGCGCGGGAGCGCCCGGATCGAGGGGCACGAGAGCCACTCGGGATCCGCGCTCGAGCTCGACTTCCAGAACGAGAACCTCGTCGCGCGGCTGGACGGCGAACTCGTCGCGACCGTGCCCGACCTCATCTGCGTGCTCGACGCCGACACCGGCGAACCGATCACGACGGAGGCGCTGCGGTACGGGTTCCGGGTGAGCGTGATCGGGCTGCCCTGCGACGCGAGGTGGCGGACGGACGAGGGACTCGCCCTCGTCGGTCCGCGGTACTTCGGCTACGACGTCGACTACTCGCCCCTCGAGCGCGGGCAGGACGACGCCAGCGGGTAGACGGGAGCGAGGACCGCTGCCGCAGCGCTCAGGCGCCGGCAGCCGGTTCGGGATCGTCTCCGCGCGACCACGCGATCGCAATGAGCCGTCGCAGCACCCCGAGGTCGATGTCCTCGAGCTTCTTCACGTATACGCAGCCCGCGCCCTCCGTGTAGGTCCCGAGACTCGGGAGCAGCTCCGCGCCCTCGGGCAGATCCTTCAGCCCGTAGAGCGAGAGCTGCGCCTTGCGCGGCGAGAAGCCGGTCTTGGGCCAGTCCCCGCAGGTTCGCGGATTCGCGGGAGAGATGTAGCGGAAGCTGCCGTAGCCGACGATCGTCGGGCCCCACATGACGGGGTCCTCCCCCGTCACCTCTCGGAAGATCCCGGCCAGCGCGAGTCCGTCCTCCCGTCGCTTCGCGGGCGATGCCCCGAGCAGGAACTCCTCGACGTCGGCGTCGGTCGGTTTGGTCTTCGCTTCGGCCATACGCCCATTGTGCCCCAGACGCCTCGATCGGCACAGCGACCGCGAGGGATCACGCGTCGCGGGTCACGCGTCGCGCACGGCGACGAGCGCGCCGTGCGGCCGTTGCCCGGGATCCGTCCGCGTGTGAGTCGCCGTGACGGTGAAGCCGGCGTCGGCGACCCGGTCCGCCAGCTCGTCGAGGCTCCATCGCCAGGCGGTGACGACGGCGTGAGCGAAGGGCTCGGTCCGCTCCCAGGTGAAGCAGCCGAGCAGCAGGCCGCCCCCGGGGCGCAGCGCCCGGGCGAACTCCCCGAGCGGAGCGGCGATCCTCTCGGGCGGGGTGTGGATGAGCGAATACCACGCGAGGATCCCGGCGACCGAGCCGTCATCCGCGTCGAGCCGCTCGGCACGGCCCTCCTCGAACGTCACCGCGGGGAATCGCCGGCGAGCGCTCTCGACGAAAGCGGGGACGGGGTCGAGGCCCCTGACACGCACCCCGCACCGCTGCAGCTCGTCCGTCCAGTGACCGGGCCCGCACCCCGCGTCCAGCACGAGACCGTTGCGCTCGCGGGCCCATGAGACGATGAGCTCTCGGTCGGCGGAGGCGGCGGCGTCGATCGAGCCGAGCGCCGCGGTGTACTCCTCCGCGCGCTCGGAATAGGCCTTCCGCGTCTGCTCGAAATCCACCCGGCCACACTACCGCGTCGCGGGACGACGCCGCGCTACTGCTCGGAGGAGCCGGGATCCTCGGATCCCGCGCCCTTCTTCCCCCGCTGCGGCGCGATGGACACCTTGAGACCGCCGGTCCTCTCGAGGGTGCGCGCGTACTCCTCGATCCAGTCGGCCGCTCCCTCGACGGGGTCGTCCGCCTCGTAGATCACCCACGTGGTGCGGCCGAACGAGAGCGTGTTCTTCGTCTCATCGGCGGTCCACTCCGCGAGCAGCTTCGCGACGGAGGGCCGCTCCCGCACGATCTGCTGGAGCTTCGACTCCACCGCCCAGTGCGCCTGGTCCCGCGTGAGGCCACCGGGCCCGATCATCGGGTCCAGCCGCATTTCGTTCGCGATCAGTTCGATCTGCATGTAGTTCCAGGCCACGTCGCCTCCCCGGCCGAGTGCTCGTCGTGCGGACCATGCTACCGAGTCGCCTCGGGAGGCGGATCAGGAGCTCCTGCTACCCTCGCGGTTCGCCGGGCCCGGGCGGCCATGATGCCGCCGATGCCGCGACGGTCCGGGCCCGGGCTCACACTGGTGATCCATACGGATGCGCAGGGCATACGCACCTTCCTACCGTTGACTCATGATGAAGAGAATCCCTCGAGTGGCCGGCATCGCCTGCGCACTCCTGATCGCCACGACGGCGTGCGCGTCGGGGGCGGGCGCACCGCCCGAATCCTCTCCCACCTCCGCCCCGTCCGAGAGCGAGGCACCCGCACCCGACGAGGAAGCACCCGCACCCGACGACGGGCAGACCTTCTGCGCAGTGCTGAGCGATGCGGTTCCCCGACTGGGTCTGCTGGTGTTCGTCGATAACATGGACAACCCCGCGATCGGCGAGGATCTGGCCCGCGCGGCTTCCGTATTCGCCGACGCGAGTCCGCCCGCGGAGATCGCCGACGATTGGAAGAGCGTGGCGGATGTCCTCGGCGTGCTCGCCGAGGCGTTCGACGGGGTCGATCCGACCGACGGCGATCAGCTGCGCGCGGCGCAGGCTTCACTCGATGAGGGGATCGACGAGCAGGCACCGTCCGCGGTCCCCGCGTCGGCCTCCGGGCAGC
>JAPSIU010000308.1 GCA_031178565.1 Leucobacter sp.
CCCGAAGGGCGCGTCCCCCATCGCCGAGGCCGCCGGCCGCGTCACGATCGAGGACACCGAGAAGAGCCGCCGCATCCTCCTCACGCCGGACGACGGCACCGAGGAGAAGGCCTACCCGGTGCTGAAGCGTGCGACCCTCCTCGTCGAGGACGGCGATCACGTCGAGCTCGGCCAGCCGTTCCTCGCGGGCACGCTCGATCCGAAGGACATCCTCCAGGTGGGCTCGACCGAGAACGGCAAGCACATCCCGGGCGAGCGCGCGGTGCAGAAATACCTCGTCGAGGGCGTGCAGGGCGTCTACCGCTCGCAGGGCGTGCCGATCCACGACAAGCACATCGAGGTCATCGTGCGGCAGATGCTGCGCAAGGTGACCGTGGTGGATCACGGCGAGACCGGTCTGCTCCCGGGCGAGCTCGTGGATCGCGCGCGCTACCAGCGGATCAACCGCGAGGGGCTGCTCGAGGGCAAGCGCGCCGCGACCGCCCGCCCCGAGGTCATGGGTATCACCAAGGCCTCGCTCGCGACCGAGTCGTGGCTTTCGGCGGCCTCCTTCCAGGAGACGACCCGCGTGCTCACGCAGGCCGCGATGGAGGGCTCGAGGGACCCGCTGATCGGCCTGAAGGAGAACGTCATCATCGGTAAGCTGATCCCGGCCGGCACCGGCCTGGGCGTCTACCGCGACGTCGACGTCAAGGCGACCGAGGAGGCGAAGGCGGAGCGGTACCCGAACCGCCTGTTCGCGACCGAGGGCACCTTCGACGAGAACGACCTGTCGTTCGTGGACTTCGACAGCTTCACGGCTGACGAGTTCAATCCGGGCAACTACAGCTGACGATGCCGTGAACAGGGCGCTCGCACTTCGGTGCGGGCGCCCTTTTGCGACACCGGCGCGGGATCACCGCGATCCCGCATCGAACTTGTACTGTGGCGGCACAGGGTGTGTCTCGGCGTGAGAGCATCCAAGCCGCTACGAGAGGTGAAGCGATGAGCGAGGACCGCGAGACGCCCGCATCGAGGGCTGCGGATACACCGGAGTCACCCGCTGTGGGCGCGCCCGTCGAGGAGACCGAAGCGAGCCGCACCGAAGTGCTCGAAGCGGTCGAGCGCTCGAGGGGTTCGGCCGCCGAGCCCGAGCCGGCATCGGACGCTGCCGACTCCGCCGGCCAGGAGGAGCCGGCCGTCGACTCCGGGACCGCGTCGGCGACGGGGACGGACGCTGCCGCCGCTGCGGAGCGCACCCGCAGGGAGAAGGCGGCATCGGTCGACACCGAGCTCGATCTGGAGACGCCGCCCCGGACCCGGGTGGAGGAGGTGACCCGCGTCACGGCCGTCGAGGAGATGCCGAGCGCGGGGCCGACCGAGCCGCTGATCGAGGACCGGCCGGCGCGCGACGGCGAGATCCGCATCAGCGCGGACCATCCGATGGCCGCGCTGTACATGCAGACGCCGATGCCCCCCGAGATCAGGGGCAATCGAGGCGCGGGCGTGCTGATCGCGATCCTCGCGACGATCGGGTTCGCCGCCGTGTACGCAGGCGTGCTCGCGCTCTGGCGCGCCCCCGAGCTCGCTCCCTCCCAGTTCGTCGACGGACTTCTCGGCTACGTCACCTCCTGGGGGTTCATCGCCGCGGCCGTCGCCTTCCTGATCGGCCTGATCGTACTCGTGCTCGTCGTCGGGCGCGCCGGCTGGTGGGCGTACGTGCTCGGCGGCTTCCTCGTCGGCGCTCTGGCGTGGGCCGCGTCGACCGCGGGCTGGGCGGTCGCGGATGACGGGGTGAACGCGCTGTTCGAGCGCTCCCCGGCATCCCTGATCGAGACGTTCGGGCTGACGGTCCCGGCGATCGCGGCCGGACTGGTCGCCCGCGAGGCGACGGTGTGGTTCGGCGCGTGGATCGGCGCCCGGGGTCGCCGGGTGAAGGCGAAGAACGCGGAGGCGCTCGCGGAGTACGAGGCCGCGATGGCCGAGTCGCAGGCGAAGAGGCCGTGACCTCCGGCTCCCGTCGCGGTGTCACCCGCGGGTACGTCGGGGGCCTGACAGCGGCCGCTGCGATCGCGGCGACCGCGCTGCTGATCGCGGTGTGGGGCGTGCTGGCGCTGACGCTGGACCGTGAGCCCGTCTCGAGCGAGCACGTCCCGCGCTGGGGCGCTCCGCTCGTGCTCGTGCTCGCGCTCGCGGCGCTCGCCTGGGCGCTGTGGCAGCAGGCGCTCGTGCTGCTGCGCGGCCGGCGCGGGCCCGCCTGGGGGCACATCGTCGCCCTGGCAGGCGGAGCGTACCTGCTGTGGTGCCTCGGCGGCATGCTCGCGGGCATGTCGATCGACGAGACCTGGGTGAGTCCGTTCGCGGCGGCGCTCGCTCTCGTCTGGGGCGTCGTCTCACTGCTGTTCTGGGCGGTGCTCGCCCGCCGCGTGTACACGGACCGACCCGTACCGAAGTGGCCGTGGGAGCGCCGAGAGGAGGACGGGTGATCTTGGCCGGAACGATCGAGGAGCGGGTGAGCGTCGCCGTCGACGCCTGGCTCCGCTGGGTGCCGAGTTGGACTCCGGGCACGCACCGGGGCCGCGCGCGTCTCTGCCGCCGCTGCACGGGATCCCCGCTGCTGGCGGCGGCCGGGCTGACCGCGGACGTCCCGCATCAGGTGATGCACGCGCTCGTGTCGCGGATGCAGCGGATCATCGAGAGGCGCGTCGACGAGTTCACCGCCTCCGAGCTCCCCGCGCTCCACGCCGAGCTCACCGGGGAGCAGCTGTGGAGTGCGGGCGGCTACGATCCGGCGGAGGGACTCGCCCCCGAGTACGAGGGGCTCGATCCGGATCCCGAGCCCGACGAGGGCGAGCAGCCCTTCCTCTTCACGCTCGCCGGGCTCGCCGAGGAGAGTCGGCCGGCGCCGCCGCTGCCCCGGCCGCCGCTGAGCCCCGAGGAGAAGCAGCGACTGCGGCACGAGATCGAACTCGCCGATCGCTGCGCGGCAGAGGCCGGCCGCGAGGTGTGCTTCGCGCTCATGGAGCATCGGACGCGGATCGAGAGCGCGATCCACCGCTTCGTGGAGCCCCAGATCCGGGCGATGCTCGACGAGCTCAGCAGGAATCTCGAACCGCCCCAGTAGATCCCGGATCGGCGATCTTGCGCATTGCGGCATCAGCACGTACAGTTGTTGGTTGGCGTGTTCCAACGTTTCGAGTCGTGCCCGCACGACGCGGATCGGGGGAGCGCTCCTCGGGTCCCTCGCTCGCCGAGCTGAAACCCCCACGGCATAGCTGCACTCGGCTGCCGGCGCTTCGCCTCGGCGTCGTACCGGCGGCAGCAGCTCCGCGCTCGCGCAAGCGGGCGCGACATGCTCAACCATATGAAGCATTCCTGTCACCGTGCAGGACCAACTAGGAGAATCAGTGCCTACTATTCAGCAGCTGGTTCGCAAGGGGCGTACGCCGAAGGTCTCCAAGACCAAGGCTCCCGCCCTGAAGGCGAACCCTCAGCAGCGCGGTGTGTGCACCCGTGTGTACACCACCACCCCGAAGAAGCCGAACTCGGCGATGCGCAAGGTCGCTCGTGTGAAGCTCTCGAACGGAACCGAGGTCACGGCCTACATCCCCGGTGAGGGCCACAACCTGCACGAGCACCATCGAGTGCTCC
>JAPSIU010000044.1 GCA_031178565.1 Leucobacter sp.
GCTCGCCTCCCGTCACCCGGTGCGCCGAGCGGCGTGCGGACTCAGCCCTTGACCGTCGCCCAGGCGTTGGTCCAGTCCTGATAGTTGGTGCACTGCACATCGGTGCGGCCGTCGAGGCACTGGTCGATCGGGGTGGTCCAGAACCACACCTTCTTGAAGTACTCCTCGTCGGTGGCGTTGTAGTAGTCGCAGTGCGCGTTCGCCTCATCGCTCGTGTCGCAGAACGCGCCGTTCGCAGGAGCCATGCCGAAGTTCATCGCGATCTGGCCGTTCACCTCGGGCGAGCTGGTGTAGTCCATCCACGCGTACGCGCAGTTGGGGTTCTTGGCGTCGGCGGCCAGCATCCACGCGTCGGACCAGCCGGTCGAGCCCTCCTCGGGGAGCGTGCTCTGGAACTTCTCGTCCTGGGTCGCCTTGCGCAGCACCTCCCACGAGGTGCCGACGACGGAGTTGCCGCCGGTGAACGAGGTCACGTTCGTCGCCGGGTTCCAGTACTCCGAGACCATCTTGTTCTGCTGCTTCAGCAGGTCGGTGGCGGCCGCGAGCTGCTCCTCGTCGAGAGCGTAGGGGTTCTCGATGCCGAGGTCGGGCTGGGTCGCCATGAGGTAGATGGCCGCGTCGGCGATGTAGATCGGGCTGTCGTAGGCGGCGATCTTCCCGGCGTAGGGGCTGTCCTCCTCCCACACCACGTCCCAGCTGGTGGGCGTCTCGGTGACGACCTCGCTGTCGTACTGCAGGATGTTGGCGCCGCGACCGATCGGGATCCCGTAGACGTTTCCGTTGAGGGTGTCGTAGAGCTGGCCCTTCATGCCCTCGACGATGTCGTCGCCGAAGTTCGGGATCAGCTCCGTGTTGAGCGGCTGCACGTTGCCGTCGACGATGAGCCGGAGGCTCGCATCGCCCGACGCCGAGACGAGGTCGTACTCACCGGTGCGCATGAGCTGGACCATCTCGTCGCTCGTCGCGGCGACCTTTCGGTTCACGGTGCATCCGGTCTCGGCGGTGAACGCGTCGGACCAGGCCGGCTCGACGAAGCCGGACCACGCGACGATGTTGACCTCGTCCTCGGTGTCGCCGAGTTCCTCGATCATGGGAACGTCCGGCACGTCGATCTGCAGTTCGCCGGCGCCACCGCCGGCGTCCCCGCCGCTGCTGCTGGCGCAGCCCGAGAGGGCGAGACCCGCCGCGGCCACGAGGGCTGCGGGGACGAGCAGTTTCTTGTTCATCGTTACTCCTTTGTAGTGCGGACGGTGGCCCTGTCCGGGCCGGGATGGTGGATGGCGGATACGATGCGTCAGGCGCCGCTCGGCACGGTCACGGCGTGGTCCCGTGCGAAGCGGAGGCTCACCGCGTCGCCGCGTTCGATCGAGGGCGCCGTGCGCGGCGTCTGCGTGTTCTGCTTCTCGGAGATGAAACGGATGCCGCTCTCGGTCTCGACGAGGTAGCGGGTGCGCGCTCCGGCGTACACCGTCTCGACGACACTCCCCGCGAGCGCGACGACGCCGTCCTCGAGCGGCGCGGCGGGATTGACGAGGTGTACCCGCTCGGGGCGGACGCTGTGGGCCGCGCCGCTTCCGAGGACCTTCTGCGCGTTCTCACCGGCGAGCAGATTGGTGATGCCGAGGAAGCTCGCCACGAACTCGGTCTGCGGGAACTCGTACACCTCGTGCGGGGTGCCGACCTGCTCGATCCTGCCGCCGTTGAACACGGCGACACGATCCGACAGCGTGAGCGCCTCCTCCTGGTCGTGCGTGACGAACACGAAGGTGATCCCGACCTCGCGCTGGATCTGCTTGAGCTCGAACTGCATCTGCTCGCGGAGCTGCTTGTCGAGCGCACCGAGGGGTTCGTCGAGCAGCAGCACCTTGGGACGCAGGATCAGCGCCCGGGCAAGGGCGATCCGCTGGCGCTGGCCGCCCGAGAGCTGCGACGGACGGCGTTCGGCGACGTGCCCGAGCTGCACCTGTTCGAGCGCCTCGCCGACGAGCCGTCGGCGCTCGGCCTGTCCGACGCCGCGCACCTTCAGCCCGTAGGCGACGTTCTCCGCGATGGAGAGGTGCGGGAAGAGCGCGTAGTCCTGGAACACCGTGTTGACCTCGCGGTCGAACGGCGCGGACTTCGTGACATCGGCGCCGTGGAGCAGGATCCTGCCCGCCGTCGGCTCCTCGAACCCGGCGATCATGCGGAGCACGGTGGTCTTCCCGGAACCGGACGGCCCGAGCATCGAGAAGAACTCGCCGGTCCGGATGTCGATATCGAGGTCCTTGACCGCGACGAGATCGCCGAACTGCTTGTGGACCCCCTGAACGGAGACGGCAATCTCGTCGCTCGTGGTGGGGGATGTGGTCTGGGGCATGATCCCGGTGCTCCTCAACGTCGTTGTTTCGTCACTCGTTAGAAAGATAACATATGAGATAATAGGTTTTAAGTTCAAGCGGCGCGCGAGAGATCCGGGTCACGTTTTGGTTACGCCGGCGGTACAGTCGAAGCCCACCCGGCTGTGGGAGACTCGACAGGCACCACGACAGAAATGGAGCCGCTCGGTGACCAGCTCTCCTGCGCAAGCCCCTCCGAGCCGTCTGCGGACCGCGGCCTTCGCGCCGATCGGGGAAGAGGGGCGCACCAAGCTCGTCGAGACCCGGCTCGTGCAGTCGATCACGGTGGGTGCGTTCACCGAGGGAGAGCGCCTGCCCACCGAGAACGAACTCGCGGGCCTGCTCGGCGTCGCCGTCGTCACGGTCCGCGAGGCGCTCGGCTCGCTCCGGCACCTCGGCCTCATCGAGACGCGTCGCGGACGGAACGGGGGCAGCTTCGTGCGGTCGAGCCGCGGGGCCGTCGAGGAGTTCAACGCGCGCACGCTCATGGAGATGCCCCGGGTCGCACTCGCCGACCTCGGCGTGCACTACGAGGTGATCGCGAGCGCGTGCGCGGAGTACGCCTGCCTGCGGGCGACGCCCGGCGAGCTCGCGGTGGTCGGGCGGATCCTGCGTGAGGCGCGGACGTTCGATCGCGACGCGTGGCGCCGCCGCGTCACGGAGGTTCAGCTCGAACTGGCGGCACTGAGCCAGTCGGTGCGCCTCACCAACGAGCACGTGCGCGTTCAGACCGAGTTCACCTCGCTGCTCGCGCTGCAGGATCTCGATTCGGCGGCGAGGACCGGGACGCACGACGCGCTGGAGCGGCAGATCGAGGCGACGATGTCGGGGGACTCGGCCGCGGCGAGGCAGGCCGTGCGGGACAGTGTGCGAGCATCGGTGCGCTGGCTCGTCGGCTTCCGGGCGAAGCTGCTCGCGGAGCACGCGCGGAGCTCCGATCTTCGTGCCACACTGGAGGCGCGCCGGGGTACGGTCCCGGATGGCAGGCTCGACGGAGAGGGAACGGCGTGAGTGCACCGGCGGATCAGGCGTTCGACAGCGCCATCGAGCTGGTCGATGACTTCTTCGACGGCGTGTTCGCTCCGCTCGAGCGGTGGCTTCCGGAGCTGCGGGAGCAGTTGGGGCGGGCGCTCTCGGACGGTCCGCTCACCGGCGCCCAGCTCGCAGCGCTCGTCGAGGCCGGCGCGCACGGGATCCTCGACGCGACCGATCGACCGCTCTACGGCGCGGGCTACTGCGCGAGCGACGCGGTCGTCTCGGAGGGCAATCCGCTCGCCTGGTGGCAGGGGCCCGAGCGGAGCCTGCTCGCCTCCTCGACCTTCGGTCCGGGGCAGGCCGCGATCGACCTCGTGCGGCTCGAGTGGTACCGCGTGCCCGAGGCCACGGGCCGTCGCCACGTCGCCGGACCCTTCGTGGACTACCTCTGTTCGAACGAGATCACGGTCACCTCCGCGATGCCGCTGCTCGTCGACGGCGGTTTCTGGGGTGTGGTCTGCGCCGACGTTCTCGTCGCCTCGCTCGAGGAGGCGCTGCTTCCGAAGGTCGGCGATCTGGCCGATGCGACCCTCGTGAACGCGAGCGGGCGGGTCGTCGTATCGAGCGACCCCGGGTGCGAGACCGGCGACCGGTATGCGGGAGCCGATCCCGAGCGGGGGATCGAGGCGCTCGGCGCCTCGGTGCGCATGGCCCGCTCGCGGCGCTACCCCTTCGCTCTCGTGCTGCCGGAGTAGCGCTTACAGCAGGTGCCCTCCGCCGGACACCTTCATGCGGTTCACGAGGTGCTTGACGTCCTGCGCCCGGCTCTTCGAGGTGACGAGCAGCACGTCCGCCGTGTCGACCACCACGACGTCCTCGACGCCGACGAGCGCCACGAGCCGGTCGCTCTCCGAGACCACGATCCCGCTCGACGCGTCCGACAGCACCTGCGCGCCGTCGCCGAGCACGGCGAGGTCGCTGCCGCGCCCGCGCGTGAGCAGGTTCGCGACGGAGGCGAAGTCCCCCACGTCGTCCCAGTCGAAGTGTGCGGCGACGCAGACCATCTTCCCAGCGGCGGCGGCGGGCTCCGCCACCGTGTAGTCGATCGCGATCTTCGGCAGAGCCGGCCACAGCCGCTCGCGCACCTCGGCGCCCCGGTCGGTGCCCCAGGCCGCGGCGATCTCGCGCAGCGAGCGCACCATCTCGGGCTCTGCGAGCGCCATCTGGTCGAGCAGGACCGAGGCGCGGGCGATGAACATGCCCGCGTTCCACAGGTATCCGCCGTGGACCAGGTACTCGCCGGCCTTCGCGGCATCGGGCTTCTCCACGAACTCCGTGACCTCGTACACGTCGAAGGGGGCGAGGTCTCCGCGTGCGGCGCCGCACGCGATGTAGCCGAATCCGGTCGCCGGGTGCGAGGGGTGGATCCCGATCGTCGCGATGTACCCCTGCTCCGCCGCCTGCACGGCGGTCGTCACGGCCCGCTGGAACAGCACCTTGCCCCGGATGACGTGATCGGCGGCGAACGACCCCAGGATGGCGTCGGGATCCCGCAGCTCGAGGATGGCGGCCGCGAGCCCGATCGCGGCCGAGGAGTCCTTGGGCTCGCTCTCGGTGATGAGGTTCTCCGGGCGCAGTTGCGGCAGCTGCTCGACGACCGAGTCCCGGTGCGCGCTCCCCGTCACGACGAGGATCCGCTCGGGAGGAGCGATGGGGGAGAGGCGCTCCCAGGTCGCGCGCAGCAGCGAGTCGCCCGATCCGGTGAGGTCGAGGAGGAACTTCGGGGCATTGGCGCGGGAGAGCGGCCAGAGCCGTGATCCGACGCCTCCCGCGGGAATGACGCAGGTGAGCCGCTCCATGGCGGCGGGGGCCTTCGCGGCTTCTGGCATGGACCCAGACTAACGAACCCGGCCGGGGAGCAGGCGGCCCGAGGCGGGGAGAGGCACTATTCATCAGACGAAGGGAGGCGCCGTGCGGGCGTCCGTCGGTGCCGGGAGCCGTCCCGAATGGTGACATAATGGGGTCGCAGCGGATTCTCAGCCACGAGGTTCTCGGGTGCAGCCGCGCCCGCGCCCGCGCTCGCTGAGCAGCCGCGACGTCAGCTGTCGGGCACTGCCCGACGAAGCAGGACCAAGGAGGATGCTCGTGTCAGCCCAAACGGCAGAGGTCGCACCCGCGGCGAAGAGGAAGAGTCGCCCGGGCGGTACGCTCTATCGCGGCAACGAGGGCATGTGGTCCTGGGTGCTGCACCGGATCACGGGCGTCGCCATCTTCTTCTTCCTGCTCGTGCACGTGCTCGACACGGCGCTCATCCGCGTGAGCCCGGAGGCCTACAACGCGGTCATGAGCACCTACAAGACCCCGATCATGGGCCTGGGCGAGGCGGCGCTCGTCGGCGCGATCGTCTTCCACGCCTACAACGGCATCCGCATCATCCTGGTCGACTACTGGCGCAAGGGCGCGCACTACCAGCGCACCATGTTCTGGATCGTGGTCGCGGCCTGGGTCATCACGATGGCCGGCTTCCTGCCGCGCCACCTGATGAACGTGTTCGGCCACTAGGCGAGGGGAAGAAGAGACATGACGATGACGATCGAATCCCCGCGTTTGCAGACGCCGGCGAAGAAGCGCACCAACTGGGAGAAGTGGGGCTGGATCTACATGCGGGTCTCGGGAGTGCTGCTCCTCGTGCTCGTGTTCGGCCACCTCGCCTCGAACCTGCTCATCACCGAGGGCGGAGTGCAGGCGATCAACTTCGGGTTCGTCGCGGGCAAGCTCGCGAACCCCTTCTGGCAGATCTGGGACACCCTGCTCCTGTGGCTGGCCCTGATCCACGGCGCCAACGGCATGCGCACGATCGTGAACGACTACGTCTCGCGCCCGGGCCTCGCGAAGGCTTTCAAGGTCGCGCTGTTCCTCTCGGCCGCGCTGCTCATCCTGCTCGGAACCTTCGTGATCTACACCCTCGACCCCTGCCCGGCCGGTGCGGATCCGTCGCTCGTCGCGTCGTTCTGCTCCGCGCAGTAGCCCCGCCCAGGCAGCAACAGACCTTCCTGAATCGAAGATAGGACACCCGTGACCACCAACACGCACCAGGGCGAGGAAGTAACCGTCAAGGACGGCGTCACCTACCACCAGTTCGACGTCGTGATCATCGGCGCCGGCGGCGCCGGGATGCGCGCCGCGATCGAGGCCGGGCCCAAGGCGAAGACCGCCGTCATCACGAAGCTCTACCCGACGCGATCCCACACGGGCGCCGCGCAGGGCGGAATGGCTGCCGCGCTCGCCAACGTGGAGGACGACAACTGGGAGTGGCACACCTTCGACACCGTCAAGGGCGGCGACTACCTCGTCGATCAGGACGCGGCCGAGATCCTCGCGAAGGAGGCCATCGACGCGGTCATCGACCTCGAGAACATGGGCCTCCCCTTCAACCGCACGCAGGAGGGCAAGATCGATCAGCGCCGCTTCGGCGGGCACACGCGCGATCACGGCAAGGCTCCGGTGCGCCGCGCCTGCTACGCGGCCGACCGCACGGGGCACATGATCCTGCAGACGCTCTTCCAGAACTGCGTGAAACTCGGCGTCAACTTCTTCAACGAGTTCTACGTGCTCGATCTCGTCATGACCGAGGAGAACGGCCGGAAGCGGCCCTCGGGCGTCGTGGCCTACGAACTCGCCACCGGCGACCTCCACGTCTTCCAGGCGAAGTCGATCGTCTTCGCGACGGGCGGCTTCGGCAAGATCTTCAAGACGACCTCGAACGCGCACACGCTCACGGGCGACGGTGTCGGCATCGTCTGGCGCAAGGGACTGCCGCTCGAGGACATGGAGTTCTACCAGTTCCACCCGACGGGCCTCGCCGGGCTCGGGATCCTGCTCACCGAGGGCGCCCGGGGCGAGGGCGCGATCCTTCGCAACGCGAGCGGCGAGCGCTTCATGGAGCGATACGCCCCGACCATCAAGGATCTCGCCCCGCGCGACATCGTCGCCCGCTGCATGGTGCAGGAGGTGCTCGACGGCCGCGGTGCGGGCCCCCACAAGGACTACGTCTACCTCGACTGCACCCACCTTGGCGCGGAGGTGCTCGAGACGAAGCTCCCCGACATCACCGAGTTCGCCCGCACCTACCTCGGCGTCGATCCCGTGACCGAGCCCGTTCCGGTGTTCCCGACCGCGCACTACGCGATGGGCGGGATCCCGACGAACGTGCACGCCGAGGTGCTCTCGGACAACGACACGATCGTCCCGGGGCTCTACGCCGCCGGCGAGTGCGCGTGCGTCTCGGTGCACGGGTCCAACCGCCTCGGCACGAACTCGCTGCTCGACATCAACGTGTTCGGCAAGCGCGCGGGCAACCGCGCCGCCGACTACGCGGTCGAAGCCGATTTCGTGGAGCTGCCGGCGGATCCCTCGAAGGAGATCCGCGAGCTCGTCGACCGCTTCCGCAGCGGCACCGGCACGGAGCGGGTCGCCGACATCCGCCGCGAGCTGCAGGAGGCGATGGATCGCGGCGCGCAGGTGTTCCGCACCGAGGAGTCGCTGACCGAGGTGCTCAGGGTGATCCACGATCTGCGCGTGCGATACATGAACGTCGGCGTGCAGGACCGCGGCAAGCGCTTCAACACCGACCTGCTCGAGGCGATCGAGCTCGGCTTCCTCCTCGACCTCGCGGAGGTGCTCGCCTACACGGCGCGCAACCGCAAGGAGAGCCGCGGGGGCCACATGCGCGACGACTATCCGAACCGCGACGACGAGAACTACATGAAGCACACCATGGCGTATCTCTCGGGGGATCCGCACTCGCCGAACCCCGAGGATCACATCCGCCTGGACTGGAAGCCGGTGGTCTTCACCAAGAACGAGCAGGGCGAGTTGAACTACCCGCCGCTGGAGAGGAAGTACTAGGTCATGAGCACCGCTACCGCTGAGGCTGCTGCACCCGCGGCTCCTGACGCCCCGAAGCCCTTCACGGTGACCCTCCTGATCCGTCGCTTCAACCCGGAGTCGGGTCGCGACGCGTACTGGGAGGACTTCGACGTCGAGATGTATCCGACCGATCGCATCCTCGACGCGCTGCACCGCATCAAGTGGGACGTGGACGGCACGCTCGCGTTCCGTCGCTCCTGCGCGCACGGCATCTGCGGATCCGACGCGATGCGGATCAACGGCCGCAACCGTCTGGCGTGCAAGACGCTGATCAAGGATCTCGACATCACGAAGCCGATCTACGTCGAGGCGATCAAGGGTCTGCCGCTCGAGAAGGACCTCATCGTCGACATGGAGCCGTTCTTCGCCTCCTACCGCGCCGTGCAGCCGTTCCTGGTCGCGAACTCCGCGCCCGAGCCCGGCAAGGAGCGCATTCAGGACATCGCCGCGCGCGAGCGCTTCGACGACACGACGAAGTGCATCCTCTGCGCCGCGTGCACGTCCTCGTGCCCCGTGTTCTGGACCGACGGCCAGTACTTCGGACCCGCCGCGATCGTCAACGCGCACCGCTTCATCTTCGACTCGCGCGACGACAACGCCCAGGTCCGCCTCGACATCCTGAACGATACCGAGGGCGTGTGGCGCTGCCGCACCACCTTCAACTGCACGGATGCCTGCCCCCGCGGCATCCAGGTCACCAAGGCGATCGCCGAGGTGAAGGCCGCGATCCGGACGGGCAAGACCTCCTAGCGCCCCGCGCCCGATCGCGCCGATCATGACGACGACGCCCCGCACTCCGCCCGCCCACGCGAGCGACGAGCGCGGGGCGTCGCGCGTCTCCGGGCTCGTCTCGGAGGGGCGGGACCGGTGGGCGTGGGTGCAGCGCCTGCACCCGGTCCGCGCCTTCTCGCGCTTCACCGACGCCGGCGGCAACGTGCTCGCCGGAGGCATGAGCTACCAAGCGCTCTTCGCGGTGTTCGCGGCGCTCTGGGTCGGTTTCGGAGTCTGCGGGATCCTGCTGCGCGAGCGCCCGGAGCTGCTCGACTCGCTCGTGGCGCAGATCAACGCGTTCGTCCCCGGGCTCGTGGGCGACGACGGCGCCGTCTCCATCGGGATGCTGCTGGGCGCGCGAGTGCTCGATTGGACGAGCATTATCGCGGGCGCGGCCCTGCTCTGGGTGGCGCTCGGCTGGTTCACGGGCACGCGGCGCTCGATCCGGATCATCTTCGGCCTCGAGGTGAAGCAGTATCGCAGTGCCGCCCTGCTCAAGCTGCGGGACCTTGCGCTCGCGGTCGCGTTCTTCGTCGCGATCCTGGTCTCCGCTGCACTCACCGTCTTCAGTTCGAACCTGGCGGATCTCATCCTCTCGTGGTTGGGCGCGGACCAGCGCAGCTGGTTCTTCGGCGGCCTGGGGACGCTGCTGCGCTACGGCGCGATGTACGTCTTCGACGTGCTCGTGCTCGTCGCGATCCACCGCTTCCTCGCCGAGGTGCGGGTCCCGAGATGGGAGCTCCTGAGCGGGTGCGCACTCGGGGGTCTCGCGATGCTCGGGTTGAAGGTCCTCGGCAACGTGCTGCTCGGGGGCGCGTCGAGCAACCCGCTGCTCGCCTCCTTCGCGGTCCTCATCGGCCTGCTCATCTGGTTCAACCTCATCTGCCGGGTGCTGCTGCTGACGGCCGCCTGGATCGCGACGAGCGGTGCTCGTCCCGTCGACGCGGCCGCTTCGAGCGACAGGAAGGCGGTCGACGGCGGACACCGTAGGGTGGAGGCATGAGCAGCGAGCGCCCGGTCCGCGACGGCACGGTCGAGCCCTACGACGTGGTCGACCTCATCGCGAAGAAGCGCTTCGCCGAGGCTCTGGATCCGGGAGAGATCGCCTGGCTGATCGACGCCTTCACCCGCGGGGCAGTGGCGCCTGAGCAGATGAGCGCGCTGCTGATGGCGATCGTGATCCAGGGCATGCGCCGGGAGGAGATCCGGGATCTCACGGCGGCGATGATCGCGAGCGGCGAGCGGATGGACTTCAGCGGGCTCGGGCGGCCGGCGATCGACAAGCACTCGACGGGCGGCGTCGGCGACAAGATCACTCTGCCGCTCGTCCCGCTCCTGGCGTCGCTCGGGGTCGCGGTGCCGCAGCTGTCGGGCCGCGGGCTCGGCCACACGGGCGGCACGCTCGACAAGCTCGAGTCGATCCCGGGCTGGCGGGCCGCGCTGAGCAACGCCGAGATGGAGGACATGCTCCGTGAGATCGGCGGGGTGATCTGCGCTGCCGGTTCGGGTCTGGCTCCGGCGGATCGCGCGATGTACGCGCTGCGCGACGTGACGGGAACGGTCGCCTCGGTGCCGCTCATCGCGTCGTCGATCATGAGCAAGAAGATCGCGGAGGGCGCCGACGGCCTCGTGCTCGACGTCAAGTTCGGTTCGGGGGCGTTCCTGCCGGCGCTCGAGGATGCGCGGGAGCTCGCCACCACGATGGTGCGGCTCGGAGCGGATTCCGGGCTGCGCACGGTCGCGCTGCTGACCGATATGGAGGCGCCGCTCGGGCGAGCGGTGGGCAACGCCAACGAGGTCCGCGAGTCCGTCGAGGTGCTCGCGGGCGGCGGGCCGGCGGACGTGATCGAGCTGACCCTCGCCCTCGCGCGGGAGATGCTGGACCTCGCGGGCTTCGACGTCGATCCCGGACCGGCGCTCAGTGACGGACGGGCGATGGACGCCTGGCGGCGCATGATCGCGGCCCAGGACGGGGATCCGGACGCCCCGCTGCCGGTTGCACGTGAAACGGAGACGGTGCGGGCGACGGCGACGGGAATCGTGCAGCGGGTCGACGCGCGAGCCGTGGGCGTCGCGGCGTGGCGGCTCGGAGCCGGGCGGGCGAAGCCGGGGGATCCGGTGGATCACGCCGCTGGCGTCGAGGTGCTCGTGAAGCCGGGCGACCGGGTGCGCGCCGGGGATCCGCTGTTCATCGCGGCCTGCGACGTCGCCGGACGCATGGAGCGCGGGATGGAGGCGCTCTCCGGGGCCGTCGAGATCGGGGGCGCGGCGCCCGCGCCCCGGCCGCTCGTCGCGGATCGCGTCTACGCCCCGCCGAGCCGCTCGTAGGCCGCGAGGAGGAGCCGCTCCGCCCGGACGAGATACGTGTCGAGGATCTCGGCCGCCCGCGCCGTCTCGCCGGCCTCGACGCACGCGAGGATCTCGCCGTTCCGGTCGATGAAGGGAGCGTGGAGGTACTCGGGATCGTCGACGAGCCCGAAGGCGAGACGCAGCTCCGCCGAGAGCTGGTTGAAGATGCGGGCGAGCCTGGCGCTGTCGGTGAGGGCGATCACCGCCGAGTGGAACGCGATGTTGGCGGTCCCGACCGCGCGCCAGTCGCCGGCCTCCCGCGCGACGGCGGAGGCTTCCACGGCCGCGCGCATCCGATTCACGGCCGGGTGCTTCGGAAACGCCTGCGCGATGGCCTGGCACTCGATGATGCGCCGCACGCGGAAGAGGTCGATGATCGAGGTGATGGAGGGCGTCGCGACGCACGCCCCGCGGTACGGGACCTGCGTGAGGAGCCCCTCGTGGGCGAGCATGCGGAAGGCCTCGCGCAGCGTGTTCCTCGAGACGCCGAACTGCTCCGAGAGCTCGACCTCGCGCAGCGGGGCGCCGGGGAGCAGCGCGCCGTCGATGATGAGGTCCCGCAGAGCGGTGGCGGCCTCGTCGGCGCGGGAGACGGGGGGTGCCCGATGCGGTTCGTGCTCCGCGTCGACCGCCCGCGCCTCCTCGATACGTCGCTCCCGGCTCATGCCCACAGTCTAGGCGGCGAACGAAAACACATTTTCGTTCAACAAAAGACTTGGAATATTCAACAGAGCCGATTACGCTCGAGGGAGGCAGCAGACCTCTGGTCTTCGATCTCCCGTCGTACCGGCTCCGAACGGCCGGTCGGGAACGTCAGTGAAGGAGCGCACGATGCGTATCGACCTGAACAGCGACCTCGGCGAGCACTTCGGATCTTGGCGGATGGGCGACGACGAGGCGATGCTCGGGATCGTGACGAGCGCCAACGTGGCCTGCGGCTTCCACGCGGGCGATCCCCGCTCGATCCTGGAGACCCTTCGGTCGGCCGCCGCACGAGGCGTGACCGTCGGCGCGCACGTGGCCTATCCGGACCTCGTCGGCTTCGGACGCCGCGAGATGAACCTCGCGGATGCGGAGCTCGAGGCCGACGTGATGTACCAGATCGGTGCGCTGCAGGCGCTCGCGAGGGTGGCGGGCACGGAGGTCCGCTACGTCAAGCCGCACGGAGCCCTCTACAACACGATCGCCCACGACGAGCGCCAGGCGGCCGCGGTGATCCGCGCCATGCGCGCCGTGGACCCGGAACTCCCGCTCGTCTGCCTCGCGGCGTCGCGGCTCGTGGAGCAGGCCGAGGCCGCAGGGATGCGCGCGGTACCGGAGGCGTTCGCGGACCGAGCCTACGAGCCGAGCGGAGCCCTCGTCTCGCGGCGTGAGCCCGGCTCCGTGCTGCACGATCCCGCCGAGGTCGCGGACCGGATGCTCCGTCTCGTGCGGGACGGCGTGGTGGTCGCGCGCGACGGCAGCGAGGTCGCGGTGCGGGCCGAGTCGATCTGCGTGCACGGCGACAGCGAGGGAGCGGTGCAGATGGCCGCCGCGCTGTGCGAGCGCCTGACGGGCGCCGGAGTGACCCTGAGCGCGTTCGTGGAGCGGTGATGGCCGCCGAAGTCGGGCTGCGGCGCGCCGGCGACGGGGCCGTGCTGCTCGACTGCGGCGACCTCGACGGAGCGCTCGGCGTGCTCGCGGCCCTCACCGCGGCGCGGGAGGCGGGCGCGCTCGACGTCGACGAGCTGGTTCCGGCCGCCGAGACGGTCCTCG
The DNA here is from genome assembly GCA_031178565.1 of Leucobacter sp. Lineage (GTDB taxonomy): Bacteria > Actinomycetota > Actinomycetes > Actinomycetales > Microbacteriaceae > Leucobacter. The sequence goes on from JAPSIU010000044.1 coordinate 13,155, forward strand.
TGCGCGGCGGAGAGGCGAGGCATCCGCGGGCCCTCGAGGCTCGACTGGACGAGCTCCTCGCCGGAGCGGAGCCGGGCGTCGAACGGGTGCATGACGACTCCGAGACGGTCATCCCCGTCACCTACGACGGCGGCGATCTCGCCGAGGTCGCGGCCATCACCGGCCTCAGTGTGGATCAGGTGATCGCCCGCCACGTCGCCGCCGAGTACCGCGTCGCCTTCACGGGTTTCGCGCCCGGGTTCGCGTACCTTTCGGGAGGCGATCCGGCGCTCGCCGTGCCGCGGCGCTCGACCCCTCGGCCGCGGATCGAGCCGGGGTCGGTGGGTCTCGCCGGCCGGTTCTCAGGGATCTATCCTCGCGAGAGCCCGGGCGGCTGGCAGTTGATCGGACGCACGACTCTCAGCATGTGGGATCTGGATCGCGAGCCGCCCGCGCTGCTCGTCCCCGGCGCGCGGGTGCGCTTCGCCGTGGAGCGCGAGACGCTGCGCGTGAGCGGGACGGGCGCGGGGGAGACGACGCGTCCCGCGAGCCCCCGAGACGCCCCCGGCAGACCCGCCCTCACCATACTGGACCCCGGGCTGCAGACGCTGGTCCAGGATCGCGGTCGTCCGGGCTTCGCCTCGATGGGGGTGAGCGCCTCGGGTGCCGCCGATCGGGGCGCCCTCGACCGCGCGAATCGCCTCGTCGGCAACGCGGAGCGGGCGGCGGCGCTCGAACTCGGATTCGGCCCCTTCTCGGCCCGAGCGGAGGACACGGCGGTGCTCGCCCTGACGGGCGCTCCTCGCAGGGGCCGCATCGCCGGCCCTCTCGGATCGCGTCTCGTGCCGTTCGGCCGAGCCTTCCGCATCGACACGGGTGAGACGCTGTCGCTCGAGGCTCCCGAGGCGGGACTGCGCACGGTGCTCGCGCTCCGAGGCGGGGTGGCCGCACGGCCGACGCTCGGCAGCGCCTCCCGCGACACGCTCGCGGGACTCGGTCCCGATTCGCTCGCCTCCGGCGACGTGGTGCGGGCCGGCGACGCGGCGGTGCGCGCGGTGGGGCCGCCCGAGGC
>JAPSIU010000309.1 GCA_031178565.1 Leucobacter sp.
GAGGCCGTGAGGTGCATAATCCCTTGCCTCGCATCAGCGGCTCCCCTCCGTCTTGGAACTGTTCACGGCGCCGAGCTTTCCGGCCGGCGTCGCCATCGTCAGTCGGTGTAGGAGCCCGACTCGACCTCCTGCACGAGGGTCCGGCGCCCTGGCGTCCAGCCGAGTTCATCGCGGGCGCGGGTGCTGGTCGGCCGCTGATCGAGCAGGAGCGCCTCGCCGAAGGCTCCGAGACGGCCGACGGTCGCGGCGGCGGACTCCGGCCGGACCCTGCTGCCGAGGCCGCGGAGACGGCTGGCGGCGACACCGATCTCCTGGACGGTCGGATTGTCCCCGTTCACCCCCAGATAGGTGGAGCCGTGCGGCGCACGCGCGAGCGCGAGGACGTACAGATCGGCGAGGTCGTCGACATGCACCGTGCCCCAGTGCTGCCGGCCGTCACCGAGCAGCGGCAGCGCCGGCTCGGCGTCATCCGTCGGGACCGCGCGGGTGACGATGTTCGGGATGCCCTGGCCGCGCCCGTAGACGACGCCCGGCTCGATGAGCACCGAGCGGATGCCGGGTGCGCGGAGGGCGAGCAGGTCGATCTCCTCTCGCCATGCCACGATCGGAGGCGCGTTCCGGGGCGTGAGTTCGGTGATGCCGTCCCCGGATCCGTGGACCCAGAGTCCTCCGGTGCGGACGAGGCACGCGTCGCGGTCGCCGAGGCCGACGATCACGGCATCCGTGAGCGCTCGGTCCGCCTCCGCACTCCGCTCGTCCCCTGTCGCCGCCGTGTGCACCACTCCGTCCGCGCGCTCCGCCAGAGCCGTCACGAGTCGCGCGTCGGTCATGTCGCCGATGACGGTGTCGGCCGAGGTGTTCCGCACGCACTCCGCGGATGCGCGATCCCGGACGAGCGCGGTGACGTGGTGACCGGCGTCGAGGAGGGCGCGAAGCACCGTCGAGCCGATGAGGCCGGTGGCGCCGGTGAGGAGGATCCGCATGATCTTGCCTTTCGTTGCTGTCCGCGCCGCGCGTCGCGGACGCAGGCTGCGAGGGGGAGCGAGTGGGTGCTCGCGGTCGGGTGACTCCAGCGACCGTAGTCATCCGCGACCCGGCGCAGGCATGACCCCCACGGGGTACAACGTTCCGTTAACGTCAGTCGACGACTATTCGCGGAACGTCCGCCTCGATCGTCGCGGCTGCCGCGACGTCACGACGGCGATCGTCCGTACTCAGGGGGAGAGAGAACGTGTCGGATCGGTGCACTGTCGATCTGTTCGGGCCGCTGGCCGTCCGTCTCGGGGGTGCGCGCATCGACGTGCGCGCGGGGCTCGCGAGCGCGATCCTCGCGCGCCTCGCGTGGTCCGCGGCGGAGACCGTGAGCACCGAGCAGATGATCGAAGCACTCTGGGCGGAGCCGCCGTCCAACGCGGCGGGCTCGCTGCGGGTCTACGTGTCGCGCCTGCGTTCCGGCCCGCTCGGCGAGGTGCTCCACGGAGGCCGCGGCGGCTACCTCCTGGACGTCGCGCCGGCGGACGTCGACGTTGTCCGGTTCCGGGCACTCGGCGAGGATGCAGGTCCGATCGATGGCGCAGGCGCGTCGGCGGAGCGGTGGAGCGACGCGCTCGCGACCTGGTCGTCCGAGCCGTTCGAGGGCCTGTCGGCCTTCCCCTTCGTCCCGGAAGCGCGTCGCGAGCTGCGGCAGCGACGCCACCGCATCCTCCAGCAGCTCACCGCCATCCGCATCGCACGAGGGGAGCCGCTCGCGGCTGTCTCCGCGCTCGAGCCCGCGGTCGCCGACGAGCCGCGGGATGAGAGCCTGGTCGACGCTCTCGCGCGAGCGCACGCGGCCGCGGGCCAGGAGCCGTCCGCGCTCGCGGTGATCGATCGCTTCCGGGAGCAGCTGCTCGAGGAGGAAGGGCTGGACCCCTCCGGAAGCATGCTCTCGCTGAGGCAGGCGATCCTGCGGAGGGATCCGTCGCTGCGCCCCACCGATGCGGGGCGTTCGGTGAAGCGTCACGGGATCCCGGTGCCGCTGACGAGGCTCATCGGCCGCGAAGCCGACCTGGCGCGGATCAGCGACGCCCGGTCGCTGCACCGGCTGGTCACTCTCGTCGGCCCGGGAGGTGCCGGCAAGACGCGTCTCGCGGTCGAGAGCGCCCGGCGCGCCACCGACACCGTCGACGCGGAGCAGTGGATGGTCGACCTGTCGACCGTGCCGGTCGGCGCGGATGTCCTCCCGGCGGTCGCGGATGCGCTCGGCGCGCCTGTGCACTCCCTCGACGCGATCGCATCCCGCGTCGAGGGCAAAGCCGCCCTGGTCATCCTGGACAACGCCGAGCATGTCCTTGAATCGACGCGGGCCTTCGCCGCACGCCTGCTCTCCGCGTGCGAGGGACTCGCCCTGCTCGTCACGTCGCGAGAGCCGCTCTCGGTCGCCGGCGAGTTCGTCGTCCGGATCGCGGGCCTGCTGGGTGAGGACGCCTCCAGGGCCGTCGAGCTGTTCCGCGAACGGGCCGCGGCGGCGCGCGGCGGAGAGGAGCGCTCGGCCGGGAGCGAGGCCGCGATCCGCCGCCTGTGCCGGATGCTCGACGGACTCCCCCTCGCGCTCGAGCTCGCCGCGGCGCGCACGGACGTCCTGAGCGTCGACGATCTGGTCTCGGCACTCGGGCGTGGCGAGCGGATGCCGGGAAGCCCGCTCGGCGACGAGCGCCAGGCCAGCCTGGAGAACACCATCCGGTGGAGCACCGACACCCTGCCCGCAGACGAGCTGCGGCTGCTCGTCGAACTGTCCGGGTTCGCGGGACCGTTCACCCTCGACGCGGTCGAGCACGTCTGCACCCGAACCGACCGCCCCCTGCGGGACGTGGCGCTCGCACTCGCGCGCAAGTCGCTCGTCGCGGTCGATGAGACCGAGGACGGCCAGCGCCGCTATCGCCTCCTCGAATCGACGAAGGCGTTCGCGCACTCCCTCCGCGACCCCGCAGAGCTTCCGCAGTGGTACCGGGGACACCGCGAGTACTTCGCGAACCTCGTCGACGAGATCGCTCCGACGATCCGCACGCACGCGGCGGCCGTCGCCCACGGCCTCTTCGACACGCTCGCCCCCGACCTGCAGCTCGCGACCGAGAACGCCATCGAGGCGGGGGACAGAGAGATGGCTCTCCGGCTCGCGGGGGGTCAGGCGTGGCACTGGTTCAAGCGGGGCTGGCTGACGGAGGGTCGCGCGATCATCGACCGAGCGCTCGCGGTGCCGGGAACGAGCGATCCCTCGACGGATGCCCGTGCTCTGGTCGGCATCGTCAACCTCGCCTACCAGTCCGGCGATGCGGAGGCCGCGTTCGGCTATGTCGCGCGCGGCATCGAACGGGCCACGGCGGGCGGCGACGAGCTGGCCCTGGCGACCCTGCTCGCCTACGCGGCCTACGGGCGCTCGATGTTCGGCGATGCCGACGAGGCCCACCGGCTCATCGAGCAGGCGATGGCGATCTCGGCGCACGCACCGGAGTGGCTGCGTGCCGAGCTCCTCATGAGCAGGGGGCAGACGCTCCGGGCGCTGGGTCATCCCGCCCAGGCCCTCGAGAGCCTCGAGACGGCGCGCCACCTCGCGACGCGAGCGGGCCACGCGTGGGCGCTGA
>JAPSIU010000310.1 GCA_031178565.1 Leucobacter sp.
GTCGGCGACCCGTTCGCGGCGGGTGAGCTGCGAGAACTCGAGGATCGGGACGGCCTCCCGATATCGTGTCGCGCGCTGCGCGAGCTCCGCCTCTCCGCACATCTCGAGGGTCTCCGCCGGGGGCCGCGCGCGGCTCACGCCCGCGCGCCAGGTGCCGAGGTTGCCGCTCTCGCCCTGCAGGAAGGCGCCGACCGCGGTGCGCACCGCCTCGGGGGAGGAGCCGGGAAGCAGGAGGTAGAAGCCGTCCCCGACGCTGCTCAGCAGCGGTGGGACACGAGCACCGGCGTCGGGGAGCGTGTTCGCGAGGTGGGCCTTCACGAGGAGGCCGGCGGCCGGCTCCCTGCGACTCCGGACGCCGGGTTCCGGTGAGGGGCCGAGGTAGGCGACGGTGCAGGTCTCCGCGTGGGGAAGAAGGATCTCGAACAGGCGCTCGCTCGCCGGCACCTGCCCGGCGATGGCCTCCGTGAGGATCTGCTCTCGGAACGACGAGGTGAAATCCGGAAGCGCCGCGACGCTGCGGGAGAGCGCGATGAAGACGGCGACGGAGCCGATCAGGCTCTGCTCGAGGGGCGTGTACCTCCGGCGGCGGACGACCGCGAGGGGGGACCCGGCGGTGCTGATGACGTGGACGTAGAGGGAGCCGATCGAGACGCTCGTGCTTCGTCGCCCGGAGATCGAGTGGCGCGGGAGCTCGGCCAGCACGGCGCTCAGCTCGTCCGCCTGCAGCTCGACGTCCCCCGATGCGTCTCCCGCTGCGGTGCGGGGCTCGCCGTCGGGAGCGCGCCAGACGACGACCGCGTCCAGTTCGCGCGCGAGCTTCTCGAGGCTCTCCATCTGCAGATCCGGAGTGGGATCGGAGTACGCGAGGCGCTGCTGCACGTCGAGCATCCTCCTCACCTGGTCGAGTTGGGTCTCGGCGATGCGGTGGGAGACGAACTCGGAGATGGCGATGTAGGGGGTCGCGAGCGGGATCCTGAGGAGCGGGATCCGATGCGTGTCGGCGGCGCGTCTCCAGGACGGCGGGATCTCGTCGACGATGAGGCCGACGCCGAAACCGACGGCCGAGACTCCGCGCGACGCCAGGCCCGCGAAGTAGGCGTCGAGCTCCGCCTCGGAGCGGCGGACGAGACCGGTCGTCAGCAGCAGAACGCCCCGGGTGAGCCAGGGGCTCGGATCGTTCACCTCGGCGACGTGGACCCAGGAGACCTGGCGGTTGAGGTCTTGGTGACCGGTGACGCACGCGAGGCCGAGGGACGGCTCGTTCAGCAGGTCTGCGAGTCTGGGGAGCACAGGCGTCCTTCCTCGAGAATCCATCGTCTCCATCCTGAATCCCGAGCGAATCGCGGTCAGAGCGAAGTTCGATGCTGATAGTCACGGTATCAGTGATTGAAACCTCTCCGCGGGCGCTCCAGGCTGGAGTGTGATCCGGGAGAACCCGACGCATGCCAGACCGACCGCAGGAGAGACCGTGACAGAGCCCACACGCAAGTTCGAACTCATCGGAGCGCCGTTCGACGGAGCATCGACGCTCGGCTACCCCGGATCGCGCTACGCGCCGGCGCGCATCCGGCACGCCCTCGCGTGGATCACGCAGCGGGTCGAGGGCGGCGAAGTGTTCTCGCTGGAGAGCGGGGAACTGCACTCGGCCCCGGACCTCCTCGACGGAGGCGATGCGGACGTCATCGCGCACGACCTCCTGACGACACTCGCGAACACGAGCGACCGGATCGCCGAGAGCGTCCGGTCGGGACGCGTTCCCATCCTCCTCGGCGGTGACGACTGCTTCTTGTACGCGGGATCCAAGGGCCTGCACGACGCGACCGAGGGCGCACTCGCGGTGATCCACTTCGACGCCCACCTCGACGTGATGGACCGGAACGTGCAGCAGGGGGCGCACAGCCAGTCGAGCGGGATGCGACGCTCGTTGGAACTGGAGCGGGCGAGCACCGAGCACAGCGTGCAGGTGGGACTGCGGCACTTCAACTTCCCGTCCTCCCGCGCGTATCTCGAGGACTCGGGCCTCGCCCGGATCACTGCCGCCGAGTTCGACCGCATCGGAACCGAAGCCGCCGTCGAACGGATCCTCGACCGGGTTTCGGGCGCGGATCACGTGCACTTCAGCTTCGACATCGACGCGATCGATCCCGCGCACGCCCCGGGAGCGGGCGCCCTCGAACCGGGGGGGATCACGTCGCGTCAGGCGATCGAGACCGTCATGGCGCTGGCTCCGCACTGCGATTCGTTCGCCGTGACCGAGGTCAACCCGATGACCGATCACCAGGACATGACCGCGACTCTGGCCGCGTACCTCTGCTACTACTTCGCGGTGTTCGGGCAGAAGCGCGCGTCGAGCTGACGGATCCACCGCGACACGGCTGCGCGCACGAGCGCGGCGATGAGAACGATGAGAACGATGACGAACAAAGGAGTTGTGTTGTGAACGAACTGCAGGGACGGGCGGCGCCCCGTCTGGATACCGGAACCATCAACGTGGTGAAGAAGCGCGAACTGGGTCGCGCGGTGAGGGGGACGTTCGTCGGGAACGTCATGGAGTGGTACGACGTGGGGGTGTTCGGATACCTCATCGTCACCCTCGGTCCGGTGTTCCTCCCGGAGGCCAGCACGGCGACGCAGGTGATCTTCATGCTGGGCACGTTCGCCAGTACGTACGTGTTCAGGCCGCTCGGGGGGCTCTTCTTCGGGTGGTTGAGCGACAAGATCGGTCGGAAGAGGGTGCTCTTCATCACCCTGACGACGGTCGCCGTCGCGACGTTCCTCATCGGGTTGCTCCCGGGATACGCGACCCTCGGAGTGGCGGCCGCGGTGCTGCTCGTGCTGCTGAAGGTCGTTCAGGGGTTCTCCGCAGGAGGAGAATTCACCGGTGCGCTCACCTTCATCGGAGAGTCGGCGCCGGATCGGAGGCGGGGCTTCTACGCCGCGTTCCTCGACGGCGGCAGCTACCTCGGCTTCGTGCTCGGCGCGGCCGTCGTGACCGCGCTCCAGCTCGCCTTCGGGCAGGAGGCCATGGAGGGCGGCCTCTGGCGGATCCCCTTCCTGATCGCGGGGCCGCTGGGCCTCGTCGCCGTCTATCTTCGGATGCGGGTGGAGGAGTCTCCGCACTTCAACGCGCTCCTCGCGGAGCAGCGCGCCGCGGCCGACGCGGGGGCCTCGGCGCCGGCGTCGCTGCGGGTCAATCCGCTTCGAGTGTTCGCCGAGAACTGGCGGCCGATGCTCATCGTGATCGTGCTGGTCGCGGCTGCGAACTCCGCCGGCTACGCCTTCACGTCGTACATGCCGACGTATCTCTCGACCGTTCTGCATCACGACGCGGTTCAGGGCAACCTCTTCTCGCTGCCGCTCCTGCTCCTCATGGCCTGCGCGATGCCCTTCGTGGGCCTGCTCTCGGACCGGGTGGGCAGGAAGCCGGTGCTCCTCGCCGCCGCGATCTGGGTGATCGTGCTCAGCGTTCCCGCGTTCCTCCTCATCGGAGGCGACACCCCCTTCGGAATCGTCGCGGGCCTCGCACTGATCGGGATCCCGGTGGCGCTGTACATGGGAACGCTGGCGTCCACGTATCCGGCCATGTTCCCATGTACAGCGC
>JAPSIU010000311.1 GCA_031178565.1 Leucobacter sp.
ACGCGGCGCCTGTCGACCGTGCGCGGGAAGCGGCGTGCGCACGCCGAAGCGAGCGCAGCGCCTGCCGAAGGCGCTGCCGTTCGAGGAGATCGAGGCGCTGCTCGCCGCGGTCGGCGGGGACGATCCGGTCGGCCTGCGCGACCGCGCGCTGCTCGAGCTGCTGTACGCGAGCGGCGCGCGCGTCAGCGAGGTGACGGCACTCGACATCGACGATCTGCTCGCGGCGCCCGGGCGCGGCGACGCCTGGGGGGATCCCGAACGCGCGCTCGCCGACGGAGGCTTCCTCCAGGTCACGGGCAAGGGATCGAAGCAGCGGATCGTGCCATACGGCAGCTACGCGGGCCGCGCGCTCGCCGCCTATCTCGTGCGGGCGCGGCCCCGGATGGTGGCGCGGGGGCGGGGGACCCCGGCGCTCTTCGTGGGTCCTCGCGGCGGGCGGTTGTCGCGGCAGAGCGCGTGGCTCGTGATCCGCGCGGCCGCCGAGCGCGCGGGGATCACCGCCGAGGTCTCGCCGCACACGCTGCGGCACTCCTTCGCCACGCACCTGCTGGCGGGGGGCGCCGACGTGCGCACCGTGCAGGAGCTGCTCGGGCACGCGTCGGTGACCACGACGCAGATCTACACGCAGGTGACCGCCGACACACTCCGCGAGCACTACCTGGAGGCGCACCCCCGCGCCCGCTGAGGAGGCGGGCGCGGGGTCCCGCCCGGGGCTCGCCCGGGGCCCGGATCCGCGGCTGCGAGGGCCCTCCGCGCGCACGATAGGATGGAGCGTTAGCGAACGCTTCGGGAGGAGGACCGGGATGGCGAAGAACCAGGTCGAGCTGGGGCCGACCGGGCGACCCGACCGCGTGATCCCGGCTCCGAAGAAGCTCGATCGCCACGGCCCGGCGCGCATCATCGCGATGTGCAACCAGAAGGGCGGCGTCGGAAAGACCACGAGCACGATCAACCTCGCCGCCGCGCTCGCCCGCTATGGGCGGAGGGTGCTCGCCGTCGACTTCGACCCGCAGGGGGCGCTCTCCGCCGGTCTCGGTGTTCCGGCGCACGACGTCCCCACGATCTACGACCTCATGCTCGGCAAGGTGAAGGATCCGCGCGAGGCCATCCAGCCCACCGGCAGCGCGGGCCTCGACGTGATCCCGGCCAACATCGACCTGTCGGCCGCCGAGGTGCACCTCGTCACGGAGGTCGCCCGAGAGCAGATCCTCGCCGGCGTGCTGCGCAAGGCGACCGACGACTACGACGTGATCCTGATCGACTGCCAGCCGTCGCTCGGGCTGCTCACGGTGAACGCGCTGACCGCGAGCCACGGCGTGCTGATCCCGCTCGCCTGCGAGTACTTCGCGCTGCGCGGCGTCGCACTCCTCGTCGAGACCATCGACAAGGTGCGGGACCGCCTCAACCCGGCGCTCGAGCTCGACGGGATCCTCGCGACGATGTACGACTCGCGCACCCTGCACGCGCGCGAGGTGCTCGAACGCGTCGTGGACACGTTCGGCGACAAGGTCTTCGACACCGTGATCGGTCGCACCGTCAAGCTGCCCGACGCGCAGATCGCCGCGAAGCCGATCCTCGACTACGCCCCGACGAACGCCGCCTCGGAGGCGTATCTCAAGCTCGCTCGCGAGCTGATCCAGCGGGGCGTCGTCGCCTGAGGTCCCCGGTGAACGCGCTCGAAACGGACCCTGAGCCGGGCGCAGTGTCGCCGGGCGAATCCGGCGCGCCCGAAGGGGACGGTGGCTTCCGCGTCACGCTCGAGGTGTTCGACGGACCGTTCGACCTCCTGCTGAACCTCATCGGGAAGCACGAGCTCGACATCACGGAGGTCTCGCTCAGCCTCGTCACCGACGAGTTCATCGCCTACCTCGCCTCCATCGAGGGGCAGGGGCTGGTCGAGCTGGACCGCGCCTCGGAGTTCCTGGTGGTGGCCGCGACGCTGCTCGACCTCAAGATCGCGAGCCTGCTGCCGCAGGGCGAGGTCGTCGACGCGGAGGATATCGCGCTGCTCGAGGCGAGGGATCTGCTCTTCGCCCGGCTGCTGCAGTACCGCGCGTTCAAGCAGGCGAGCGCCTGGTTCAGGCGGCAGCTCGAGACGGAGGAGGCCCGCCACCCGAGGCTCGTGCCCCTCGACGCCAAGTACCGGGAGCGCGTCCCCGAACTCGTCTGGAGCCTGTCGGCCGACGATTTCGCGGCGATCGCGACCCTCGCCTTCGCTCCGCGGGAGATCCCGACGGTCGGCCTCGACCACCTGCACGCGCCGCTCGTGTCGATCCGCGAGCAGGCCGCGATCGTGGTCTCGACGCTCCGCACAGGCGGTGCCCACAGCTTCCGCGAGCTCATCGCGGGCGTGGGCGAGCGCGGCGTGATCGTGGCGCGCTTCCTCGCGATCCTCGAGCTCTACCGGCGGGCGGCCGTGAGCTTCGAACAGGCGGAGCCGCTCGGCGAGCTGAGCGTGCAGTGGATCGGCGAGAGCTGGTCGGACGACGAACTCGCGACACTGGGGAGCGACTATGACTGACACGGAGAGCCTGACGGACACGGAGAGCCTGACGGACACGGAGAGCCTGACGGAGACGCAGCAGGCCGAGACCGAGCCTGCTGCGGAGACTGCGGCCGAATCCGAGCTCGCCCGCGCCCGCGCGGCCCACACGCTCGCGCAGCAGCTTGAGGCGCTGCTCATCGTCGCGGACGAGCCGCTCAGCGCCGTCGCGCTCGCGACCGCCACCGATCGCCCCGTGCGCGAGGTGCGCGCGGCGCTCCAGCGCCTCGTCGCGGAGTACGACGGTGCAGCCGGCGGGGGTGCGGATGCTGCGGGCGCGGGATCCCCGCGCGGCTTCGAACTGCGCGAGGTCGCGGGCGGCTATCGCTTCTATGTGCGGGAGAGCCTCGACCCGGTCGTCGCCGACTTCGTGCAGCAGCAGACCCCCTCGAAGCTGTCGCAGGCCGCGCTCGAGACGCTCGCGGTCGTCGCGTACCGCCAGCCGATCTCCCGCGGGGCGATCGCATCGATCCGCGCGGTCAACGTCGACTCGGTCGTGCGCACCCTGCTGGCGCGCGGCCTCATCACCGAGGTCGGACACGACCCCGTGACGACCGCCACGCTCTACGGCACCTCCGATGCGCTCCTCGCGCACCTCGGCATCGGGGACATCTCGGAGCTGCCGCCCATCGCGCCGCTGCTCGACGACGGATCGGAAGGCTTCGACAGTGAACAGCTCTAAGGAAGATTTCGGCGGATCGTTCTCCGTCGACGGCGAGGAGATCGAGGTCGACCTGGCCGAGTTCGGCTGGGATCGGCCGGCCGCCGCGAACGCGCAGAAACAACCCGACTCCGCCGAGGACGACGGCCGCGTCCGCCTGCAGAAGGCGCTCGCGCACGCGGGTGTGGCCTCCCGCCGGGCCTGCGAGACCCTGATCTCGGGTGGACGGGTCACCGTCAACGGCCGGGTGCAGCGCGAGCTGGGATCCCGCATCGATCCCGAACGCGACGACGTCCGCGTCGACGGCGTCGTCGTGCAGCTCGACGTCTCGAAGCGCTACTTCGTGCTCAACAAGCCGCGCACCTTCG
>JAPSIU010000312.1 GCA_031178565.1 Leucobacter sp.
GAGAAGAGCGGCACCCTCTCCGGTCTCACGCGCGTGCGCGGCTTCACGCAGGACGACGCGCACATTTACGTGACCGATGAGCAGGTGAAGGACGAGATCAAGCGCCAGCTCGACTTCGTGTTCGCGACGCTGCGCGCGTACGGCCTGAACGACTTCTACCTCGAGCTCTCGACCCGGGATCCCGAGAAGTCGGTGGGCACCGACGAGCAGTGGGAGATCGCGACGGAGACCCTGCGCCAGGTGGGGGAGGAGTCGGGCCTGGAGCTCGTCGCGGATCCCGGCGGCGCGGCCTTCTACGGCCCGAAGATCTCGGTGCAGGCGCGCGATGCGATCGGCCGGACCTGGCAGCTCTCGACCGTGCAGCTCGACTTCAATCAGCCCGCGCTCTTCGAACTGGAGTACGCCGCGGCCGACGGAACCCGCAAGCAGCCGGTCATGATCCACCGCGCGCTGCTCGGGTCGGTCGAGCGCTTCTTCGCGATCCTGCTCGAGCACTACGCGGGCGCCTTCCCGGTCTGGCTGTCGCCGACGCAGGTGGTCGGGATCCCGGTCGCCGAGCAGTACGGCGAGTATCTCGACGAGGTGATCGCCCGGCTTCGCGCCCGGGGCGTGCGAGCCGAGGTGGATCACAGCGACGACCGGATGCCGAAGAAGATCCGGACCCACACGAAGGCCAAGGTCCCGTTCCAGCTCATCGCGGGCGAGGAGGATCGCGCCGCCGGCGCCGTGAGCTTCCGCTTCCGCGACGGCACGCAGCTGAACGGCGTGCCGGTGGACCAGGCGATCGAGCGGATCGTGCGCTCGATCGAGAGCCACGAGCAGGTATCGACGGCGTGGACGGAGTAGAGGACCTCGGGAGCACCGGAGCGGCCGGCATTCCCGACGAGATGCAGCGCCTCTGGGTGCCGCACCGGATGGTCTACGTGGCGGATCACCACCAGCCCGACCGCGCCGACTGCCCGTTCTGCGCAGCCCCCCGGCGCAGCGACGAGGAGGCGCTCATCGTGGCGCGCGGGAGGACCGCGTACGTGCTGCTGAACCTCTTCCCGTACAACAACGGCCACATGCTGGTCTGTCCGTACCGCCACGTCTCGCTGTACGACGATGCGACGCCCGAGGAGGTCGCGGAGATCGGGGCGCTCACGCAGACCGCGATGCGGGTCGCGCGAGAGGTGATGGGCTGCCACGGCTTCAACGTCGGCATGAATCAGGGCGAGATCGCGGGGGCCGGCATCGCCGCCCACCTGCACCAGCACATCGTGCCGCGCTGGTCGTCGGACGCGAACTTCTTCCCGATCATCGCGAAGACGAAGGCGCTCCCCCAGCTGCTGGGCGATGTGCGCGAGGCCATCGCGTCGGCCTGGCCGCATCCGTAGCGGAGCGGAACGCCGGCCCGGGCCCGCCGGCATCGCCGGGCTCACCGGGCGCACCGAGCGCGGAAGGACCCGGTGGTCCGCGGCGGAATCGGCCCGCCCTAGACTTATAGACAGCGTAAGAAGACATTCAGGAAGAGGAGCTCCCGTGTCCGGACACTCCAAGTGGGCGACGACCAAGCACAAGAAGGCCATCGTCGACGCGAAGCGCGCCAAGGCGTTCGCGAAGTACATCAAGAACATCGAGGTCGCGGCTCGCATCGGCGGCGCCGACCTCTCCGGCAACCCGACACTCGCCGACGCCGTCCACAAGGCGAAGAAGAACTCGGTCCCGGGCGACAACATCGATCGCGCGATCAAGCGTGGCGCGGGCCTCGACGGCGACGCCGTCGAGTACATGACGATCATGTACGAGGGCTACGGCCCGAACGGCGTCGCGCTCATGATCGAGTGCCTTACCGACAACAAGAACCGCGCCGCGGCCGAGGTGCGCACCGCGCTGAACCGCAACGGCGGCACGCTCGCCGATCCCGGCAGCGTCGCCTACAACTTCGCCCGCAAGGGCGTCATCACGGTTCCGGCGGAGGGCACCACCGAGGACGACGTGCTCACGGCGGTGCTCGAGGCCGGCGCCGAGGATGTCTCCCCGACCCCCAACGGCGAGTCCTTCGAGGTCATCACCGAGGCGTCGGATCTGGTCGCCGCGCGCACCGCGCTCGTCGACGCCGGGATCGACTACGACTCGGCCGACGCAGAGTTCGTCCCCAACCTCAAGGTCGAGATCGACGCCGACACCGCGCGCAAGGTGTTCCGCATCATCGACGCGCTCGAGGACAGCGACGACGTGCAGAACGTCTTCTCGAACTTCGACCTGACCCCCGAGGTCCAGGCCGAGCTCGAGAACGAGGAGTAGTGCCGGAATCCCGGGTCCGGCGGAGGGCTGTGTGATCGCATGACCCGCATCGTGGGCATCGACCCCGGCCTCACCCGCTGCGGCATCGGCATCGTCTCGACCGGCTCGGGACGCCGCGTCGTCTTCGAGCACGTCGAGGTGATGCGCAGCCCCGCCGACGCGAGCACGCCCGAGCGCCTGCTCCAGATCGGATCCGGGATCCAGCGCCTCCTCGACGGGGAGAAGCCCGATGCGATCGCGCTCGAGCGCGTCTTCGCGCAGCAGAACCTCCCGAGCGTCATGGGGGTCGCTCAGATCAGCGGCGTGGTCATGTTCCTCGCCGAGCAGCGAGGGATCCCCGTCGCGCTCTACACGCCGAACGAGGTGAAGGCGCAGGTGACCGGGTACGGAAGCGCGGACAAGGCGCAGGTCACCGCGATGGTGACTCGCCTGCTCGGTCTCGGGTCGCCCCCGAAACCCGCCGACGCGGCCGATGCGCTCGCGCTCGCCATCGCGCACGCCTGGCATCTCGGGCGCGGCGGGACCGCCGACCGGTTGAGCCGCGCCCTCGCACCCGGTTCCGCGTCCGAGACTCCGGCTCAGCGCGCCTGGCGAGAGGCCGAGGCGAAGGCGGGCCGGCGGCGCAGCGGTCCTCGGGCGTAGCGGGACCCGCGCGTTGAGGACCCCGCGCGCTGGGGACCCCGCGCGCTGAGGGACCCGCACGCTGGGGGCCCGCGCGCTGAGGGCGGAGTCGGCCTCTGATACGGTGACCGGGTGCGGCAGAGCACCTGCCGATCGCGACAGGGAGGCCGTCGGCGCATGCGGAAGTCGATTTCAAGGATTCTGGCGGTGCTCGGCGCGCTCGTGCTGACCGCCTCGCTCTCGGCCTGCTTCGCCCTCCCTCCTCTGCTCAAGGAGGACCCTGCTCCGAGCACGGGAGATGCCGGTGCTGCGGCGGCCTCCGTCGAACCCTCGGAGCAGCAGCAGCAGGAGTTCGTCGACAATCTCCTGGTCTTCCGGTTCGGGATCGGCGGGATGGAGGGGGCGCCCGCCAGCTGGGCGAGCTTCCCCGACGTCACCTGGGAGACGGCGGATCCCGAGACCCGCGAACTCCTGGTGGACTTCGGCGTCGAGGCGTGCTCGAAGCCCCTCGCGACCGGCGCCGACGGCGAGGGGGACCGTTTTCTCCAGTGGCTGAGCGCCAAGCACCTCTGCACGGACCGGCTCGAGGACGCCGAAGCCGCGCTGCTCGAGTTCGCCGAGCAGAATCTGTTCCAGCTGCT
>JAPSIU010000313.1 GCA_031178565.1 Leucobacter sp.
CCGGAGCCGTCGCGGCGGTGCTCGTCGGACAACGCCGACGTGCGCGCGCCATGAACGGCGAGCAGGACGAGGAGCGCCGGAGCTGAGCGCTCACTCCGCGGCGCGCTGCGAGAACGCCGTCTCGTATAGCAGCACGCTCGCCGCAGTCGCGAGATTGAGCGACTCCGCCGCGCCGAAGATGGGCAGCCGCAGTGAGCGGTCGGTCAGCGACCGCTCATCCTCGCCGAGCCCGCGCGCCTCGTTGCCGAAGACCCAGGCGACGGGGCGCGCGAGCGCCCCCTCGGCGCGGGCCTCGAGCAGGTCCGCGCCGCGAACGTCGGCCGCGAACACGGTCAGGCCCGCGGCGCGAGCGGCATCGACCGCCTCAGCGAGCGAGCCGGCGATCGCGACGGGCAGGTGGAACAGCGACCCCGTGGTCGAACGGACGACCTTGGGGTGGAAGGGGTCGATGCTCGCCCCGGCGAAGATCACGGCGTCGGCTCCGGCCGCATCGGCGGCTCGCAGCACGGTTCCCGCGTTCCCCGGATCGCGGATCTCCTGCAGGATCGCGACCAGCCGCGCGCCCTCCAGCGCTTCCGCGAGTGTCGTCTCCCAGCAGCGGGCCACGGCCACGACTCCCTGCGGGTTCACCGTCTCGCACATCGCCGCCAGCACCGGTTCCGTCACGCGCTCCAGGGTCGCGCCCTGCTCCGAGGCGAGACGGTCCACCTCGTGCTGCCACGGCTCGGTCCCCATCGTGGCGTAGACCGCGTCCACGAGCTCGGGGCGGTACGAGAGCAGCTCTCGCACGGCCTGCGGCCCCTCCACCAGGAACCGCCCGTGCTCCTGCCGCTCTTTCTTCCGCGAGAGCGCGGCGACGCGCTTCACACGGGCGGACTTCGGATTGCTCAGGATCGTTTCACTCACCGGGCCAGCCTAGCGCCGAAGCCGTTCTCCGGAGGACGGACGGGACCTCGACGAACGCACGAAACCCCCGCTCGCGAGGTGCAGGCGGGGGTTTCGGTCGGGAGGTGCGAGACTTACGCAGCCTTCGGAGCCGAGGTGTCCTCGGGCAGAGCACCCTTCGCGACCTCGACGAGCGCGGCGAACGCGGCGGGCTCGTTCGTCGCGAGCTCGGAGAGCATCCGACGGTCCACCTCGACACCCGCGAGGGCGAGGCCCTGGATGAAGCGGTTGTAGGTCAGACCGTTGGCGCGAGCGCCCGCGTTGATGCGCTGGATCCACAGGCGGCGGAAGTCGCCCTTCTTCTTACGACGGTCGTTGTATGCGTAGACGAGGGAGTGGGTGACCTGCTCCTTCGCCTTGCGGTACAGACGCGAACGCTGTCCGCGGTAGCCCTCGGCGCGCTCGAGGATGACGCGACGCTTCTTGTGGGCATTGACGGCCCGCTTGACTCTTGCCATTTCAGTTCTTCCTTACAAAAACTCTGGGTGGGGGGCCGTGCTCAGTGGCCGAGGAGCTTCATCGCCTGCTTGGCGTCGCCCTTGGCGAGCACCTGCTCGGCGTTCAGACGGCGCTTGCGCTTCGAGGCCTTCACCTCGAGGTTGTGACGCATACCGGCCTGCTGCTTCATCAGCTTGCCGGAGCCGGTGAGCTTGAAGCGCTTCTTGGCCCCCGAGTGGGTCTTCTGCTTAGGCATCGATTTCTCCTTGTTGTGGTGCGCACCGCGCGGGGCGGCTGCGTCTGACGCGACTGCTGCGACGTTCACCGGTCTTGCGAACGCCGAGAGCCGCTGGTTACTCGCTCGCGGGGGACTCAGCCGCCTTGTCCGCCTTGCGAATGGCTTTCTCTTCGGCTCGGCGAGCATTCTGCTCGGCCTTCGCCTCCGACTTGTTCTTGAGGGGCGCGATGACCATCACCATGTTGCGGCCGTCGATCCGCGGCGAGGACTCGACGGTACCGAACTCGGCGATATCCTCCGCGAACTGCTGCAGCAGCCGCACGCCCATCTCGGGGCGCGACTGCTCGCGACCGCGGAACAGGATCATGGCCTTGACCTTGTCGCCCTGCGCGAGGAAGCCGATGGCGCGCTTCGTCTTGGTCTCGTAGTCGTGCTTGTCGATCTTCAGTCGGAATCGGACCTCCTTGAGGACCGTGTTCGCCTGATTGCGGCGGGCTTCCTTCTGCTTCTGGGCGGCCTCGTACTTGAACTTGCCGAAGTCCATGATCTTCGCCACGGGCGGCTTCGAGTTCGGGGCGACCTCGACGAGATCGAGATCGGCGTCCGCCGCCATGCGCAGCGCAGACTCGATCGGCACGACACCGACCTGCTCGCCACTGGGACCAACCAGTCGCACCTCGGGGACGCGGATTCTGTCATTCGTACGGGGATCGCTGATCGCCTGCTCCTCTGATCTCGTGTCTCGGCCGCTCCTGTGAGGGAGTGACGGACGGAGATCCGGATCGCGCACGCGCTACCCGCACCCTTGCAAAGCTGCCGCGTTCGCGGCGGGGTGCCAACTACCCGGTAACCTTGAAGGCGGTGCCGGGTGGGAGAATCTCCTCTTCCGTGTCTCGGCAGATCACCGAGAGCCTCAGCAAGTTTAGCACACGAACCGCCGATACAGTCAGGACAGCATGAGCGAGAACATCCCCGACCACACCCACGCGCCCGCCCAGGACGCCGCCGACGACTCATCGGTCGACGCGGCGCAGGCGACCCGCGACATCGCGGACGTCGCAGCCGTCGAGGTGATCACCACCGCGGCCGTGCACCTCCTGAGCGCCGCGGCGGTGAAAGTCGGGCTCGCCGACGATCCCGATTCCCAGACCGACCTCGACGAGGCGCGCAAACTGATCAACGCGCTCGCGGGTCTCATCACCGCTGCCGCCCCGGAGATCAGCGACATGCACGCTCGCAGTCTGCGGGACGGCCTGCGCTCGGTGCAACTGGCATTCCGCGAGGCGTCCCCGATCCCCGATGCGATCGGTCAGGGACCGGGTGAGAAGTACACCGGGCCGGTGAACTGACCTGCCCCGGCTCACGCAGATCCGGGCCGGCCTCGGGGACTCGCTCGGGGTCGGGATCGGCATCTTCCCGCTGGGCATCGCGCTCGGCGTGCTCGTGGTGCAGGCCGGGCTGCCGTGGTGGCTGGCGCCGGCCCTGTCGATCGGGATCTTCGCGGGGTCGGTGGAACTGCTGCTCGTGAGCATGCTCGCCGCCGCGACGCCGCTTCTGACGATCGCGGTGACCGTCTTCGCCGTCAACTTCCGCCACGTGTTCTATGCGCTGTCCTTCCCCATCGGGCGGGTGCGGAGCGGACTGCCGCGAGTGTACTCCGTCTACGCGATGATCGACGAGGCGTACGCGACGTACGTGCTCATGCCCGAGCGCGAGCTCTCCTCGACCCGGATCGTGACGGGTCAGCTCGCGATGCAGGCGTACTGGGTGCTCGGCGGTCTCGTCGGTGTGGTGATCGCCGGAGCGCTGCCGAGACCCATCGAGGGCTTCGAGTTCGCGCTCGTGGCGCTCTTCGTCGTCATGACCCTCGACGCTGTGCGCGGCCGACGGGAGATCCCCTCCGTCCTCCTCGCGGGCCTGTC
>JAPSIU010000314.1 GCA_031178565.1 Leucobacter sp.
CTCCGCGCGCAACGCGGAGCGGCCGGCTCATGTTCGCGGAGCTCGAACCGGCCGTCATCACGGCTCAAGTCTACGGCGTGGTCCGGATGAGCGAGTCGCGGTTCCGTTCCCGGATGCGGCCGCGTCTACGCCCAGGGGCGCTCGACGATCGCGTGTCCGCCCGCGTACTCGGGGAAGGGCGGCTCCGACCAGCCCTCGAGCAGGGCGTCGTCGATCCGGTACACCTCGACGCCGATGGGGCGGCAGACCTCCACGGGGTCGTGAGCCCCGTCGCCCCACATGGGCACGGAGAGGTCGCCTCCCGGGCAGGTCGAGAGCGCCATGAGCAGATCCTGCTCGGCGAACATCTCGAAGTAGTCCCCGACCTTCGCCGGGCAGGTCTTCATGAAGTACTGATCCTGGTCGTTGAGGCCCGTGCACTGGAAGACGTTGAGCACGTCGTGCACGTCGAACTCCGTCAGGCCGAACGGACGCACCGCTCGCACGAGGTTCGAGTGGCAGTGGTAGTCGAAGTCCTCGCCGGTGAGCATGCGGTTGACGTAGGGGTCGCAGCGGGTGCCGAGGGTGTCGTGCACGCGGCCGCCCTCCGCGTCGACTCCGTAGCCCTCGAGGGTGTCCGCCGTGATGGTGACGAGCGGTCGGAGGTAGGGCAGATTCGACCAGAGTCGATCGAAGGTGGTCACGTGCGCGGCCTGCAGCTGGCGGGTGCGCGCCGCCCAGAAGCGCTCCCGCGGATTGTGCCGGTTCCAGATGTTGAGGTCTCCGACCTGCGGCCCGTCGACGGTGAGGAGCCGGCAGACGTGTCCGGCCGGAACCGTCCAGGCCCGTCCCGAACGGATCGGGATCTCGAACGAGTCGACCAGGGTGCGGGCGCCCGTCTCGTGCGCGATCGCCCCGTAGAACTTCCGATCGACCTCGAGTGCAGGACCCTTGTACGCGGCTTCGGTGAGCGCGGCGACCCGTCCGTTCTGTTCCGTCATGGTGTTCCCTCGATCCTCTCGGTTGCTGCTGGTGCGTCTACTGCCGGTGCGACGTCTTCGGAGGCTCGATCGCCGGTCGCGCCGGCCGCCTCTGCTCCGTCGGTCGTCTCGCGGGCGCTGCGGCGCTTCGCCCGGCTCGCCGCCCGGATGGCGTCGATCACGCGGGCCTCGGAGTCGTCGAGGTAGGAGGCGAGTGCGGCGGCGGCGTCGCTCCGCGCTCCGGAGAGTACGAGCTCTGCGATCTCCCTGTCGCGGTCCACCCACTGCAGCTGGAACGCCGCCTCGTCGGGCATCACCGCGAAGGCCAGCCGGAGCTGCGCCACGGTGCCGACGAAGAAGCGGTCGAGACTCGGCGACATCGCGAGACCCACGAGCGCGCGGTGGAAGTTCAGGCTCCAGGTGCCCACCTGGGACCAGTCTCCGGCGCTCACGCAGGCCTCGGTCCGGCTGACGGCGTGCTCGACCGCTTCGAAGAGCTCCGACGCGGCCGCCACGCTCTGCTGCACGGCTCCGGTCTCGACGATGCGCCGGGCGGTGAAGAGGTCGCGGATATCCTCGACGGAGAGCTCGCGGACCGAGTAGCCGGCGTTGCGCACGGACACCGCGAGACCGTCGGCGGCGAGCAGTCGGAGCGCATCCCGAGCGGTGTTGCGGGAGACGCCGTGCTGCTCGGCGACGACGGCGTCGACGAGCCTCGTGCCCGGTGCGAGTCCGCCCTCGATGATGCTCCCACGCAGCGCGTGCAGCACCGTCTCCGCCGCGGAGGGCGCGGCAGGCGTGAATGCGAGGCTCGGGGTCATGACGCGATCATAGCAATATTCTTCAAGATTGTTGATCAATATGTTCGTGCCCGCGCCGCGAAGCGGTATTCGGCGGGGAGCGGAGCATTTTGCTCGTGTTCCCACGGAAACATACGACTGTTGTCCCGTGGCCCGAACTGAGCATTCCATTCGTCCAATAGCTCTCATAACTTCAGCTTGACAAAATTGTTCAACTATCCGTAGCGTCATGCGTATGATTCAGAGCAGAATCCGCGGCGTCCGCGGCACTCTCGGCGTTCTCGCCGCGGTACTCATGGCGATCCTCGCGGTCGTGGTGCCGTTCCAGACGGCACAGGCAGACGACTCGGCGAGCGGTGAGCCGCTCAGGATCGGCTCCGACCTGACCTACCCGCCCTACGCCTACCTCGACGGCGACGTGCCCTCGGGGTTCGATCCCGACTTCATGCGCGAGCTCGCGTCGAAGCTGGACCGCGAGCCCGAGTTCGTCGACACCAGGTTCGAGCAGCTGGTGCCGAACCTGCAGGCCGGCCACTTCGACGTCATCGCCTCCGCGCTCTACATCACGGAGGATCGCGCGCGCCTCGTCGACTTCATCCCGTACTTCACGACGGGCAACTCGATCGTGTCGCCAGTCGGCGTCGATCCGGTGCGCGACGCCTCCGACCTCTGCGGTCTGAGCGTCGCGGTGATCCGGGGCGGCGAGGTCGCGACCCAGCTCCGCGGCGAGGCCAGCGAGGCGTGCGTCGACGCCGGCGGTGAGGCGATCGACGTGCGCGACTTCGCCGCCGACACCGAGGGAACCCAGGCGCTGCTGGCCGGTCAGGTCGACGCCCAGGTCACCGACGCCGCGGTCGGGAAGACCGCCGTCGACTCCTCGAACGGCGCGCTCGCGATCACCAGCACCGAGCTGCTCTTCCCCGTCCCCGTGGGGATCGCGGTCGCGCAGGGCGAGACGGAGCTCGCCGAGCAGCTGCGCGCCGGACTCGACGAGATGCGCGCCGACGGCAGCTATCAGGCGCTGCTCACCCAGTACAACCTCGAAGAGCCGGATCCCGAGGCCGTGGAGGCCGCGCTCGGCTCCCAGGCCGACGCCGCGAGCGGCGACGGCGGGTTCTCCTTCGACTGGCCCTACTTCTTCAGCCTCTTCGCACACGCCGACTTCTGGAACGCGACGCTCACGGTGCTCGCGCTCTCCGCGCTCGCGTGGACGATCTCGACGGTGCTCGGCATGCTCGTGGCGCTGGGGCGGCAGTCGAAGCAGGCCTGGCTGCGCGGGATCCTCGGCGTCTACGTCTGGTTCTTCCGGTCGCTGCCGCTCCTGGTGCTGCTCATCTTCGTCTACAACGCGCCCCAGGTGATCCCCGAGCTGCGCACGATCGTCGGTTCGCCCTTCATGGCGGGGCTCCTCGCGCTCGTGCTCTCCGAGACCGCGTACATCTCCGAGATCCACCGGGGCGGCCTGTCGGCCGTCGCGGGCGGACAGGGGGAGGCCGGCAAGGCCCTCGGGATCCCCTGGCGGGGCGTGCAGCGGCTCATCGTGATCCCGCAGGCGTTCCGGGTGGCGCTCCCCGCCCTCGGCAACGAGCTCGTCACGATCATCAAGCTGACCTCGCTGGTGTCGGCCATCTCGCTCACCGAGATCCTGCTGGTCGGGCAGCGGCTCTACACGCAGAACTTCAAGGTGCTCGAGACCCTGCTCGTCGTCGGTGTGTTCTACGTCATGATCGTCACGGTCTTCGATCAGGCGCTGAAACTCCTGGAGCGGAGGCTCGACG
>JAPSIU010000315.1 GCA_031178565.1 Leucobacter sp.
GAGAAGACGGCCTCGAGCGCGCCGGTCCCGCCGAGGAGGTGGCCCGTGGCGGCTTTCGTCGCCGACACCGGGATCTCCTTCACCCGATCGCCGAAGACGTGGTGCAGGGCCGTGTACTCGGCCACGTCGCCGACGGGGGTGGAGGTGGCGTGAGCATTGATGTGCGTCACGTCGTCGGGGGAGGCTCCCGCCTGGGCGAGCGCCAGCTCGACGGCGCGCGAGGCGCCCTTGCCCTCGGGGTCGTTCGCCGTGATGTGGTACGAATCGGCGGTGACGCCGCCGCCCGCCACCTCGGCGTAGATCCTGGCGCCGCGTGCGAGCGCGTGCTCCTCGGTCTCGAGCACGAGCGCGGCAGCGCCCTCACCCATCACGAAGCCGTCGCGGTCGATGCTGTAGGGGCGGGAAGCCGTCTCGGGGGAGTCGTTGCGCTTCGAGAGCGCCTGCGCCGAGTTGAACGCGGCGAGCGTGATCGGGTGGATCGCGGCCTCGGCGCCGCCCGCGATCACCACGTCGGCCAGGCCCAGCTGCAGATGCTCGTACGCGTTGACGAGCGACTCGGTGCTGGAGGCGCACGCGGAGGCGACGGTGCGCGCGTAGGCGCGGGCCTCGAGGTGCATCGACACGGCGGCCGCCGGGGCGTTCGGCATGAGCATGGGGACCGTGAGCGGCATTACGCGCCTCGGGCCCTTCTCCTTGAGCGTATCCCAGGCGTCGAGCAGCGTCCACAGCCCGCCGATGCCGGTCGCCCAGTCGACGCCGAGTCGCTCGGAGGCCACTTCGGGCTCGCCCGCGTCGGCCCAGGCCTCGATCGCGGCGACCAGCGCGAACCGGCTGGAGGGGTCGAGACGCTTCGCCACCGGGCGCTCCAGCACCTCCGCGGGATCGACCTTCGCCGTGCCGGCGAACGTCACTGCGAGCCCGTACTGCTCGGCCCAGTCGTTGTCGAGCGTGCGAACGCCCGACTTCCCGGCGAGCAGGGCCTCCCAGCTGTCGGGCGCCGTCCCGCCGATGGGGGAGGAAGCGCCGATACCGGTGACGACAATCTTCTTGGTCATGTTTGCAGGCTCCGCGTGATCGTGTGGAACGAATGGTTCCGGGGCGCTCAGCGCGCCGTGAGAAAACTGTGGGTGCGAGGCGGGGAGGCGGGATCGTGCCCCGCCTCCCGATCGCAGGACTTAGGCCTGGGCCTTGACGATGAAGTCGACGGCGTCGCCGACGGTCTTGAGGTTCTTGACCTCTTCGTCGGGGATCTTCACGTCGAACTTCTCCTCGGCGTTGACGACGATGGTCATCATCGAGATCGAGTCGATGTCGAGGTCGTCGGTGAACGACTTGTCGGCCGCGACGACGTCCGCCGCGATTCCGGTCTCGTCGTTGATGAGCTCGGCGAGACCCGCGAGGACCTCTTCGTTGCTGAATGCCATTGTGTTTCTCCTTTGGGTTGAGGTTGGGGACGTGGAAGAGTCTGGGGAATCGAGTGCTCTAGGGGATCTCGACGATCTGAGCGCCGTACACGAGGCCGGCTCCGAATCCGATGGTGAGCGCGAGGCCGCCGGAGAGCTCCGGGTGCTCCTCGAGCAGGGCGTGCATCGCGAGCGGGATCGAGGCAGCGGACGTGTTGCCCTGCATCTCGATATCGCGGGCGATGACGACGCTCTCCGGAAGCTTGAGCTGCTTCGCGAACTCGTCGACGATGCGCATGTTGGCCTGGTGGGGGATGAAGGCCGCGAGATCGCCGGGCTCGACGCCCGAGACCTCGAGCGTGCGGCGCGCGACCTTCGCCATCTCCCAGACCGCCCAGCGGAAGACGGTCTGCCCGTCCTGGCGCAGCGTCGGCCACGGCACGGCACCCGGGTTGTTCCGGTACTCGTCGAAGGTCGAGGTCATGCGGATGGTGTCCCACTTCTCGCCGTCGGAGCCCCAGACGGTCGGGCCGATGCCCGTGCGGTCGCTGGGCCCCACGATGACGGCGCCGGCACCGTCCGCGAGCAGGAAGGAGATGCTGCGGTCGGTCGGATCGACGAGCTCCGAGAGCTTCTCGGCGCCGATCACGAGCACGTTCTTGCAGAGCCCGGCGCGGACGAGGGCATCCGCCTGCGCGACTCCGTAGACGTAGCCCGCGCAGGCCGCGGAGATGTCGAAGGCGGCCGCGGGCGTCAGTCCGAGGCGGTGGGCTGCGAGCGAGGCCATGGACGGTGTCACGGCGACGTTCGAGATCGTCGAGATGATGACGCCGTCGATCTCGGAGCGTTCGAGGCCCGAGCGCACGATCGCCTCCTCGGCTGCGGCCACGGCGAGATCGACGGCCTCGATCTCGGAGCTCGCCCTGCGGCGCTGCACGATCCCCGTGCGCTGCCGGATCCACTCGTCGGAGGAGTCGATCGGACCGACGAGGTCGTCGTTCGGAACATCGAGATCGCCTCGAGCCGCGCCGACGGACAGGATCCGGGTGTGCGCGGGCCCCGTCGGCTGCACGAGTGATGCCATGTGCTGATTCCTTTCGATCAGGCTGCGCCGGTGAGGAGCGCGACGGCCGCGTCCAGGTCGGCCGGGGTCTTGACGGCGACGGCCGGAGTGCCCTTCAGCGCGCGCTTCGCGATGCCGGTGAGCGCGCCCGCGGGAGCGAGTTCGACGAGGCCGGTGATGCCGGCCTCCTGGAAGCCCTCCATGCAGGCGTCCCAGCGTACCGGGTTCGCGACCTGGGAGACGAGCAGCTCGAGGAATCGCGCGCCGCTCTCGACGCGGGATCCGTCGGAGTTCGTCCAGAGCGGGCGGGCGGGATCGTGCGCGACGATGTCGTTCGCCGCCTCCTGCAGCGACGGGATCGCCGAGCTCATGTACTCGGTGTGGAAGGCGCCGGCGACCTGCAGCGGGATCACGCGCGCGCCGCGGGGAGCGTCTTCCGCGAGGGCGGCGAGGGCGTCGAGCGCGCCCGCCGCGACGATCTGGCCGCCGCCGTTGCGGTTCGCGGGGGTCAGTCCGTGCGCCTCGATCTTCGCGAGCACGTCGGACTCGACGCCTCCGACGACCGCCGACATGCCGGTCTTCGCCTTCGTGGCGGCCTCGGCCATGGCGCGGCCCCGCACGCCGACGAGGCGCAGGGCGTCGCCCTCGACGAGCACGCCGGCCGCCGCGGCGGCCGCGAACTCGCCGACCGAGTGGCCGGCGACACCGGCGTCGACGAGCGACGTACGGGCGGCGAGCTCGCGCCACGCGAGCAGGCTCGCGGCCACGATGAGCGGCTGCGCGATCGCGGTGTCACGGATGGTGTCGGCGTCGCTCACGGTACCGTGCTGAATCAGGTCGACACCGGTGCGCTCGGAGGCCTCTCCGAGGAACTCCCGGCTGCCGGGAAGCTCGAGCCACTCGTTCAGAAAACCGGGGGTCTGTGAGCCCTGTCCAGGGCAGGCGACGATAATCACGTTCTCCAGTTTCTCAGATCATCACGCGAGTTCCTGCATATTCCCGACCATAAATGTGGAAGAGGATTGTGGAACCCCATCATTTCTTGGACGAT
>JAPSIU010000045.1 GCA_031178565.1 Leucobacter sp.
GGCGGTCCCGCGACACGACCCCGCCCTCGTCCTTGTAGTGGCGCCCGAAGGAGGCGGTCACGAAGTCGGGCGCCGCGTCGAGCAGCACCTCGTAGGTCGGCGCGTCGTCGGCGAGCCGCGGAACCTGCTCGTTCGCCTCCGCGAGCGACTCCAGCACCGGATCGGTCCAGGAGGCCGTGCCGACCATACGGTCCTCGAGCCCGAGCGAGAGCATGATCTCCGTGGAGTTCTGATCCAGTGAGACGACGCGCTGGGGCGCCGATTCGAACGTGAGCTCGCGTCCGCAGTTCTCGATCACGAGCGGATACTCGGTCGTTCCCTCGCCGCCGCTCAGCTGCTCCTCCTCCGCGACGACCTCGGAGGCTCCGCACCCCGCGAGAGCGAGGACGGCCGCGCCGGCGGCGAACAGAAAGGTGAGTCGCCTCGCGGTCATCGACATGCGCACTTCGCTCCAGATCCACTGAACATCAGATGAAGAGAAGCGTAGCCTGCCCCAGCGCGTGTGACCAAGCCCGCAATCCTGCGAATCTCCACCGTTAGCAACGTACATTGACACGGTCGACTGAGCAATGTAAGTTGACAGTTATGGAATCGACACGGATCGCCACGGTCGCGGCGGATACGAGCGACCCGCGCGCGGGGCTCCGCGCGGTCGCCTCACTGCGCGTGCTGGCCGACGCGCTCGAGCTGCGCCAGGTCGAAGCGGGTCTTCGCGCGGGGATGAGCTGGCAGGCCATCGCCGAGGCGCTCGGAGTGACGCGGCAGGCGGTCCACAAGAAGTACGCGAAGCGGATCGACCAGAGCATCCCCGTCCCGAGGAGGAACGCATGAGCAGGATCGCCGACGCAGCCTCCACCAGCCACCGGCTGTCGTTGGCGGCGATGGAGGAGGCCTCGCGCTTCGGGCAGCGCACGGCCGACATCGATCACCTGCTCCTCGCCCTCGTCCTCAGCGAGCAGCCCGCCGGCCAGATGCTGCGCGGAGCCGGCATCACCCTGGACGCCGCGCGCGAGGCGGTGGCCGAGCAGCACACGGCCCAGCTCGCGTCGATCGGCACCCGCGGCGACCGT
The DNA here is from genome assembly GCA_031178565.1 of Leucobacter sp. Classification (GTDB taxonomy): domain Bacteria; phylum Actinomycetota; class Actinomycetes; order Actinomycetales; family Microbacteriaceae; genus Leucobacter. Next base: position 1,071 of record JAPSIU010000045.1, read on the forward strand.
CCGCCGGGCCGGGCGCGCTGTCGGGATCCTCGGAATCGTTCGTGCCGGCCCCCGTCGACGAGGTGTGGGCGCTGCTCGCCGACCCCGCGAGAATGCCCGAGTGGGATCCGGGCATCGGATCCGTGGAGACCGCGACGGGCGCGGACGCCGCAGCATCATCGAGCACCACGGATGTCGCGGCCAACACGATCTCACCGGGCATCTCGGACGCCGCGGGTCCCCGTCCCGGCGTCGCCTGGACCGGTCTCGCGCGGACCGAGCGGCCCGACGGGGCGCCCATCAGGATCAAGCCGGAGTTCCGGCGGCAGCGGATCGAGCTCGTCGCTCGCGAGGAGGGCTCGCTGATCGCCTGGCGGTTCACCTACCCGGATGCCTCCCGGGCGAACACACGATCCGTCGAGATCGCCCTCGAGCCCGCGGCCGGAGGCGCACGACTGACCATCACGCTCTCCTGGATCCGCAACCCTCGTCGTCGCGCGCTCCCGCTGCTCGGGCTGATCATGCGCCCGCTCGTCCGCTACGCGATCTGGATGCAGCTCTCCCAGATCGGCGGCGGGATCAGCCGGGTCTTCCGGTAGTGACGACTTCCAGGCGGATCGCAGCGCGGATCTCGGGGCGGCGGACCGGCGGATCGGCTACAGGTGCAGCCGCTTGGCGAGCTCGTGGCGCACGTACGAGCCTCCCGCGAGCTGGAGCAGCGCCAGCGCGACGATGCTGAGTGCGCCGCAGATGACCGACGGCAGCGGGTTCGTGACCCATCCGAGCAGGAGGAACACGATGGGCGCGAGCCCCAGCAGCACGGTGAGGCCGCTATAGACGATGTGCTCTCCCACCTCGGTCCGCATCACCCGGACCGTGATCAGCAGGGCGACGATGGACGACGCGCATACGATGGGCACGGCGTAGCTCAGCGACCAGCCGCGCCAGCCCGTGAGGTAGTCCCAGTACACGCACACCAGCCCGACCAGGACCACCAGGTACACGGTGCCCTTCGCCACGTTGCGCCGCTTCCGCACCGCCATCAGCACGACGAGCCACATGGCGCTCACCCCGAGCCACACGGAGCGGAGGACCCCGATCCCGTCGAGCTCGCGCCGGAACAGCAGCTGGACGGCGAACGACACGAGGATCACCGCGAGCGAGGTGAGGAAGAGGACCCGCAGCACCCGCCGCCGGGAGTACACGAGCGGCACCGCCGGAAGCGGGCTCCGCGTCGCGTCGCCCGCCACGGGGCCCGCGCATAGCGGGCATCGGGTCCAGGCGCCCTCGATGTCGACGGCGCACGCGCTGCAGCGCCTCATGACGTCTGCTCCTGCTCCTGCTCGGCGAGCTCCTCTTCGGTCACCCGCGCCGCGGCGACCGTCACGGCGACGCCGCGGGCGGTGAGCAGCCGGGCGAACTCCCGGATGTGGTCGGTCTCGGTGAACGGCGACGTGAAGGTCACCGCGAGCACGCCGGCGTGGGTCACCGCGCAGAACTGCGGGCGGACGGCGGAGACGTGGAACAGCATCCGCCCCACGCGGGAGTCGGCCGGCTCGGGCAGGTTCACGCGGCCCAGGTTCGAGACCGCGACGCTCAAGCCCCGGTTGCTGCCCCAGTTGATCAGCCTCAGGATCGCGTCCTTGAGCGGGCGCGGCACGATCCTCAGGGCGGGTGCGCGTTCGAATCGGATGAACCTTCGCAGTTTCCGCTCGAGCGCCTCCGGGGTGACCTTCGGGCGGAACTGGCTCTCGAGCCCCCTGCAGACGGATCCGAGATCGTCGGCGCCGTCCCCGTAGGTGTGCTCGACCCGGATCGTCGCGAAGAAGTTCCGCGCCGAGGTCGAGGGGAAGAATTGGCGCAGGTTCACCGGGACCGAGGCCGCGAGGGTACGCGTCTTGCCCAGGCCGCCAGAGGACAGCCGGATCGACTCGAAGAACAGCGCGGTCAGATACATCGTGAGGGTGACGCCCTCGGCTCGGGCCAGTGCGAGCGCCTCGCTCACGGGCATCGTGAGCTCGACGGCGCGCGTGCGATTGTCCGGGGTGCGAGTCCCTCCGACCCGGTGCACCCTTCTCCCCGACGGGGGGCGGAATCGATCGAGCCTCCACAGGACTCCGGAGTCCGGTCGCACGCCCTCCTCGGCGGCGAGCGCCGCCGGCGCCGCCTCGCGGCTGAACGCGGATCCCGAGTCGGTAGCCGCGCGCCGGCCGCGGGCCCGGCGGTCACCGCGCCGGGCCCGTCGGTCGCGCCGACGGCGTCGGAAATAGTGCGCGAAGCTGTCGGCGGCCAGTTCGTGCGTCGGCTCGGCCGCATCGGAAGCGGACCGCCCGGCGTCGGCCTCCTGGCCGGACGCGCCCGGTCGAGCCTCCTCATCGGCCGGCCCGGCCTCCCACAGCCGGACGTAGGCGGCCACCAGATCGGAGAGGAACCACAGCGCGCCGGTGCCGTCGGAGAGGGCGTGGAACACCTCGAGGCTGATCCGCCGGTGATGGTGCACCACCCGGAACAGCAGGTTTCGCCGATCCGCCTGGTAGACGGGCGCGCAGGTGTGCTGCGTCTCCGCGGCGACGAGCGGACGCAGATCGCTGTCCTGCAGGTAGTACCAGAACACGCCGCTCCGCAGCACCGCGTGATAGAGCGGGTACCGGTCGTACGTCGCGTCGAGCGCCTCCTGCAGCAGCAGCGGATCCACCTCATGATCCAGCTCGGCGCTCAGGCGGAACACCTTGGGATCGACGGTGCTGCGCGCCGCGAGGAAGATGTTCGAGGCGTTGTCGAGCCGGACCCAGGCCCGGCGGGTCACGTCGAGTCCCCCGGATCGCGGTGCTCGGCGACGGGGTCGTCGTCGTCGAGGAACGCGTTGATCACCTCGTACGCCTCCCTCAGCGCGCGGGAGAACCGGGGCAGGGCGATGAAGCCGTGGACCGCCCCGTCCACCCGGTGCATCCGCACCGCGTTCCCCGCCTGCGCGAGCGCGGCGCCGTAGGCCTCCCCCTCATCGCACAGCAGGTCGAGTTCCGCCGTGATCAGCAGGGTGTCGGGCTGCCCCGAGAGATCCTCCGCCATCAGCGGAGCGACCTGCGGGCGGCGGCGCTGCTCGGGATCCGGGACGTAGAGATCCAGGTAGTCCTGGACCTCGGTGCTCGTGAGCCGGTAGCCCCTGCCGTGCAGGCGGACGGAGGCGAACGGCGAGGTCGCGGGGTCGTGATCCCAGTGGGTCACCGGATAGAGCAGGATCTGCCGGCTCGCTCCTCGGTGACCGCTCTCGTGCAGCAGCAGAGAGACCGCGGCGGCGAGATTGCCGCCGGCGGAGTCGCCCACCAGCACGATCTTCTCCGCGTCGCCGGCACCCACCCGTCCCGGGTCCTCCAGCAGCATCCGGGTGATGCGGGTGCAGTCCTGGAGGCCCGCGGGGAACGGGTGCTCCGGAGCCAACCGGTAGTCGACGGAGGCGACGACGCAGCCCGTGAGGTCCGCCATCGTGGAGCACGCCGGGGTGTAGCTCTCGATGTCGCCCGTGACCCAGCCGCCGCCGTGGAAGAAGAGGAGCACGTCGTCGCGACGCAGCTCCTTCGGCTGGAACACCCGCACCGGAACCCGGTCGCTCCCGTCGTCCGGCAGGGTCTGCCAGTCCGTCACCCGGTGCCCCGGCACGGGCAGCGCGGCCAGCTGGCGCTGGAGGCGCCGCACCTTCCCGTAGTCCTCGCGCATGTTGAGCCGCGGCGCGGCGAACAGGCTGAGCGCCGCCCGGAGCAGCCGGTTCACGGGCGGCGACCGATCGTGCGGAGGGCGTGCGGTTCCATGCCCTCAGCTTAGGGACCCCGCCGCGGTGGGCGCTCCGCGATCCCTGTGACGCCGGGTCCGCGGGTTGCGGTCACGGGTTCGCGGGTTGGCGGGGTCGTGGGCTCACGGTCCCGCAGTCTCGCGGTCTGGCGGGTTCGCGGTCTCGCAGTCCGCGGGCGGCATGCCACTCGCGCCCGAGGCCTTCTCTCGCGCCCGAGGCTTTCAGCACGGGACACTTCCCTCGGGCGGAAACACTTCCCTCGGGGACGAGCCGCGCGGTCCGGGTTCGAGCTCACACGTGCAGAGGATCGGCTCTTCCTTCGTCGCGGCTCGCGGCTACCGTGCCGATCCTCAGCGAACGACACCGCGGGAGCCGCCCCGACAGCAACAGTCGCCGGGTGAAATGCCCCGCTCCCGCGCGAGCGCACACCGGACGCCTTCGAGCGCTTCAAACGAGAAGACCCCCAACCCGAGAAATAAAATCCCAGGTCAGGGGCCATGTCATTCGCGTGCGCGAGGGGGGACTTGAACCCCCACGCCCTTGCGGGCACTGGCACCTGAAGCCAGCGCGTCTGCCATTCCGCCACTCGCGCGCGTTGCTCTCCAAACGAGGCCGCTCAGACAACTCCCCAAGCTTAGCAGCATCACGACCCTCTCACCAAAGCGGGCTAAACTGCCGACTAAACTAAAGCAACCGAGGCAGCGACTGCGCTGCGAGCAACCGCGAGCAGGGAAGGCGAGACCGTCACGTGGGCATTCTGGACAGCGTCGAGCGCGGGCTCGAACGCGCCGTCAACGGCGCGTTCGCCCGAACGTTCCGCTCCGGCGTGCAGCCCGTGGAGATCGCCTCGGCCCTCAAGCGCGAGCTCGACATCGGCGCCGTGATCGTCGACCGGGATCGGGTGCTCGCCCCCAACCGCTTCGTCGTCCGGGTCTCCCCGAAGGACGCGACGAGGCTGCAGAACCTGGGTGAAACGCTCGAGCGCGAGCTGCGCAGCGTGGTCTCGAAGCACGCGGCTCGGCAGAACTACCAGCTGCTCGGCGAACCCGACGTGGAGATCCGATCCGACGACGCCCTCACGACGGGCGTGCTCGAGATCGACGCGGCGCGGGTCGAGGGTTCGGTCGACTGGGTCGCGGTGATCGAGGTCGACGGCGCGCGTCACGAGCTCCGGCGCGGCACCACGACCGTCGGCCGCGGCAGCGACTGCGGGATCCGGATCACCGACAACGCCGCCTCGCGCAAGCACCTCGAGATCATCTGGGACGGCGCCGCCGGACTCGCGCGCGACCTCGGCTCGACGAACGGGTCGAAGATCGACGGCGAGCGCTTCCGCGAGGCCGCCCTCTCCCCCGGCATCGTCATCACGATCGGGCAGACGGCCCTCCGCTTCCAGCTCGCGCCGGCGCGGAACCAGCCCCAGCCCCAAAACCAGAACCACCCCCGGCCTCAGCAGACCCCGGCCGCTCCCCGAGCGGACGCCTCGCGGATCCCGCCCGTCCGGCCCCGCACGCCCGCCCCGCCACCGCCGACGCGCTCGCATCCCACTCCGGGCGACGCACCCGGCCTCGACCAGGACTTCTGGAGGGGGCTATGAGTGAACTCACCCTTCTGATCCTGCGCATCGGATTCCTTCTGCTGCTCTGGTTCTTCATCTTCGCCATCGTCTACGCGCTGCGCAGCGATCTCTTCGGCACCCCGGTCCGCCGTCTGCGCACCGACGATGCCAAGCCGGGATCGCCCCAGGTGATCAGCGCCGCGACCGCCGCTCAGGCGCCGGCGTCGGCACCCCAAGCGCAGCAGGGGCACTCGGCGCCGCCCCGCTCGGACCTCGGCTCCGACCTCGGCTCAGGTCCGGCGATCACGCCAAGCGGCGGGGCGCTCCCGACGGCGGGCTCCTCGGGAGCGCCCCGCAATCTCGTCATCACCTCCGGTGTGGCCTCGGGCACCTCGATCCCCCTCGACGACGACTTCGTCACCATCGGCCGCAGCGGCGACTCGACGCTCGTCATCGTCGACGAGTACACGTCCACCTACCACGCGCGTCTCTCCCGCACGGGCGGTCAGTGGATCCTGACCGACCTCGACTCCACCAACGGCACCCGTCTCGACGGCGCGCGCATCACCGAACCCACGCCGGTCCCCCCGTTCACCCCCGTCACCATCGGCACGACCACGTTCGAGCTGAGGCCCTGAGCGTGACGGTCGGCTACGAAAGCGCCATCGGCTCCCACGTCGGGATGGTGCGGTCCAACAACCAGGATTCGGGCTTCGCCGGAGGGCATCTGTTCCTCGTCGCCGACGGCATGGGGGGTCACGCGGGGGGCGACGTCGCGTCGGCGATCGCCACGAAGACGCTGGCCGCACTCGACGTCGAGCCGACCGACACCCCGCAGAACACCACGAGCGTGCTGCGCAAGGCCGTGCTCGACGCGAATCGCAAGCTCCGCGACACCGTCGGCGACCGCCCCGAGCTCGCCGGCATGGGCACCACCTTCACGGGTTTCCTGACCGTCGGCGAGAAGCTCGCGCTGGCCCACATCGGCGATTCGCGCCTCTACCTCCTCCGCGACGGAACGCTGCGCCAGATCACGAAGGACCACACCTTCGTGCAGCGGCTCGTCGACAGCGGCAAGATCACCGAAGAGGAGGCGAAGACCCACCCCCGCCGCTCCGTGCTGATGCGCGTGCTCGGCGACGTCGACTCGTCCCCCGAGGTCGATACCGAGGTGCTCGACACCGAGCCGGGCGACGTCTGGCTGCTCTGCTCCGACGGGCTCTGCGGTTACGTCGAGGACACCGACATCGAGAAGATCCTGCGCCGGCGCGACTCTCTGCAGGGCGCGGTCGACTCCCTCATCGACAAGAGCCTCGCCAACGGCGCCCCCGACAACGTCACGGTCGTGCTCGTGGAGACCACGACCGTTCCCGCGAGGGATCCCGCAGACACGCTCGAGCTCGTCGAGCCGAACCGCCGTTTCGCCGGATCCGCGGCGACCTCCCCGATCCCGCGCGACGGCGCGGTGACGACGGCGCGCACGCGTCTCATGGGCCGCCGGCGTCCCGTCCGCCGCCCGCCTCAGGTCGAGGAGAGCCACTTCGAACCGCGCATCGACGAGTACCTCGCCGAACTCATCGCGGAGACCCGCCGCCGCAACCGCCGACGCCGCCTGCTCTGGCTGCTCGGCGCGGTCTGCGTGCTGCTCGCCGTCGGCGGCGCCCTGATCTTCGGCTACCAGTGGACGCAGAGCCGCTACTTCGTCGGCACCGACGGCGAGACGGTCGTCATCTATCGAGGCGTGCAGCAGGACATCGGCTCGCTCTCCCTGCACTCCGTCGCGGAGGACACCGAGATCCCGCTCGACACGCTCGACGGTCTCGAGCAGCGGCAGGTGGAGCGCACGCTTGGGGCGGGCTCCCTCGAGGAGGCGCGCGACATCGTGCTGCGACTGGGGGCCGACGATGAGTGAGCCCCGCACCTTCGAGAAGACGCGTACGAGCGAGACGGTGCTGCAGCGGATCACCGCGCTCCGCGCCCCGCGCTTGCTGCTCGGCCTCGAGCTCTCGCTCCTCGTCTTCGCCATCGCGGTGGGGATCGCGGCCGTCGTCATCATCGACCTGACGGTGCTGGAGCACGTCACCACCACGCTCCTCCCCACGGGAGCGGTCTTCGTCGTCGCGATCCTCGCCCTGCATATCACGGTCCGGCGCATCGCGCCCGACGCTGATCCGTTGATCCTCCCCCTCGCGACCGTGCTCAACGTCATCGGCGTCGCGATGATCTACCGGATCGACCTCGCTGAGGGGCTCGCCGGGTGGGAGTCCACCTCCATCCGCCAGCTCGTCTGGTCGACGGTCGCGGTCGCGGCGGCGATCGCGGTGCTCGTGCTGATCCGCAACCACATGGTCCTGTTCAGGTACACCTACCTGACGGGCCTCGCCGCCCTGCTGCTCCTGCTGCTCCCGATGCTCCCGGGCATCGGCGCCCAGATCAACGGCGCCCGGGTGTGGATCCACATCGGGTCCTTCTCCTTCCAACCCGGTGAGATCGCGAAGATCCTGCTCGCGATCTTCTTCGCCGGGTACCTCGTCCGCAACCGCGACTCGCTCGCCATGGTGGGCAAGAAATTCCTCGGGATCCGCTTCCCGCGGGGCCGGGACCTCGGGCCGCTGCTCGTCTTCTGGCTCGCCGCGATGTCGGTGCTCGTGTTCCAGCGGGATCTCGGCACCTCGCTGCTCTACTTCGGCCTGTTCCTCACCATGCTCTATCTCGCGACGGCGCGCATCGGCTGGATCATCCTCGGCGTCGGCCTCTTCCTCGCGGGCGGCCTCATCGCGAGCCAGACCCTCGACTACGTGAACCGCCGCTTCGCGAACTGGCTCGACCCCTTCGCCGACGCCCACGGCACGAGCTTCCAGATGGTGCAGGGTCTCTTCGGTCTCGCCAACGGCGGCATGACCGGAACGGGGCTCGGCCAGGGATATCCGAGCGACACGCCGCTCGCCCAGAGCGACTACATCATCCCGAGCCTCGGCGAGGAGCTCGGCCTCATCGGCCTGTTCGTGATCCTCGCCGCCTACCTGCTGCTCGTGAGCCGCGGGCTGCGGATCGGCTTCGCCGGCCAGGACGACTTCGGCAAGCTCCTCGCGTCCGGTCTCGCGTTCACGATCGCCTTCCAGGTGTTCATCGTGGTCGGCGGCGTGACCCGCGTCATCCCGCTCACCGGCCTCACGGCGCCGTTCCTCGCCGCGGGTGGATCCTCGCTCGTCTCGAACTGGATCATCATCGCGATCCTTCTCCTCCTCTCCAACTCGGTCCGCAACCGCCCGAAGCTGGTGATCCGAGCATGAACAAGCAGCTGAAGTTCCTCACCCGCACGGTGTTCGCCATGTTCCTGGTGCTGTTCTTCTCCGTGACGATGATCCAGTTCGTGTCGGCCGACGAGCTGCGCGCCCACGAGCTGAACGGCCGCACGATGAAGAACGGCTACAAGGTCGAGCGCGGCTCGATCCTCGTGGATGGCGAGCCGATCGCGTACTCCACCCCGACCGGCGACGAGTTCCGCTTCGTGCGGCAGTACGCGAACGGCCCGCTCTACGCCCCCGTCACGGGGTACTTCTCGCGCACCCAGGGCATGACAGGGCTCGAGGCCGCGACCAATCAGGATCTCTCGGGCGTCGGGAACGCGCAGTTCTTCACCCGGATCATGAACACCCTCAACGGAGTCGCCCCGCAGGGGAGCTCGGTCGAGACCACGATCGATCCGAGGGCTCAGCAGGCCGCCGCAGACGCGATGGCGGCGGGCGGGTTCGAGGGCGCCGTGGTCGCGATCGAGCCCGCGACGGGCCGGATCCTCGCCCAGGTGTCGACCCCGAGCTTCGATCCGAATCTCCTCTCGAGCAACAGCGACGCCGACATCATCACCAACTACCGGCAGCTCGAGGCGGATCCGCAGAAGCCCCTGCAGAACCGCGCCATCGCGGGCGACATGTACCACCCGGGCTCGGTCTACAAGCTCGTCGTCGCGGCGGCCGCGATCGAGAGCGGCGAGGCGACCCCGTCGAGCGAGTTCCCGAACCCGGCGCAGCTCACGCTGCCGCAGTCGAGCTCGGTGATGCAGAACGCCTCCCGCACGACCTGCGGATCCGGCGACAAGGCCACTCTGGAGCGCGCGATCGTGCTGTCGTGCAACATCCCGATCGCGGAGCTCGCGATGCAGATGGATCGGAACGCGGTGCCCGACATGGCCCGCGCCTTCGGTTTCGAGCAGGATCTCACGACCCCGCTCACCGTGACGCCGAGCGCCTCTCCCCAGCCAGCCGACGACGCCCAGGTCGCGCTCTCCTCGATCGGTCAGCTCGACGTGCGCGCGACCCCGCTGCAGATCGCGATGGTCTCCGCCGGGATCGCGAACGGCGGATCGCTCATGAAGCCGCACCTCGTGGACCGCGTCATCACCCCGGATCTCCGGGTCGAGGCCGAGTTCGCGCCCGAGGAGTTCAGTCGCCCGGTATCGGAGAAGACAGCGGACGCGGTCGCTGGCATCATGGAGCGTGGCGTCTCCGATCCCGAGGGCCTCGCGCAGAACGCCGCGATCCCCGGGGTGCGCGTCGCGGGGAAGACCGGGACCGCGGAGAACGGCACCGCGGACGACGGGAGCGACCTCCCGTTCACGCTGTGGTTCACGGGATTCGCCCCGGTCGACGACCCGCAGGTCGCGGTTGCCGTGGTGATCGAGGACGGCGGCGGCGAGGCCTACGGATTTCAGGGGGGATCGTTCGACCTCCCTACAGCAGTCGGAAAACAAGTTATGGAAGCGGTGTTGAGCGAATGAGACCAGCTGCAGGGATCACATTCGGCGGACGCTACGAGCTGAGCTCGAGGATCGCCGTCGGTGGCATGGGCGAGGTGTGGAAGGCGACTGACAGCATCATCGGCCGCACCGTTGCCATCAAGATCCTCAAGGACGAGTACATGGGGGACCCCGGCTTCCTCGAGCGCTTCCGCGCCGAGGCCCGGCACGCCGCACTCGTCAACCACGAGGGCATCGCGAACGTCTTCGACTACGGCGAGGAGCAGGGCTCCGCGTACATCGTGATGGAGCTCGTACCCGGCGAGCCGCTCTCGGCGATCATCGAGCGCGAGGGCCGCCTCCCCTCCAACCGCGTGCTCGGGATCGTCGCCCAGACCGCCACCTCGCTGCAGGCAGCGCACGACGCCGGCCTCGTGCACCGCGACATCAAGCCGGGCAACCTCCTGATCACACCCGAGGGCCGCGTCAAGATCACCGACTTCGGGATCGCGCGGATCGCGGACCAGGTCCCGCTCACCGCGACCGGGCAGGTCATGGGCACGGTGCAGTACCTCGCCCCCGAACAGGCGAGCGGGCACACGGCAACCGCGGGGACCGACATCTACTCGCTCGGTGTCGTCGCCTACGAGTGCCTGGCCGGCAAGCGGCCGTTCACCGGCGAGTCGCAGGTCGCGATCGCGATGGCGCAGATCAACGATACGCCGCCGGATCTCCCGGACGACATCCCCGAGCCCGTGCGGAACCTGGTCTACGCGTGCCTCGCGAAGGATGCTGCCGGGCGTCCGCAGACCGCCGCGAAGCTCGCGCAGGCGGCCGCGGCCCTGCACCGGGGCGACGTGCCCCTCGCCGCGAGCTACGTGCCCCAGGTGCTCGGCGACGCCGAACCGGCGACGTCCGTGATGCCGCAGACCTCGGGATCGGACGCCGCGACCACCGCCCTGCCGCAGACCACGATGCTCGCCGGCCAGACGGCGCAGGCGCAGGCGGTCGAGGAGGAGAGTCCGGCGGAGGAGCGGAAGAAGAAGCGCAGCCCGTGGACGTGGCCGCTCATCACGCTGCTGATCCTCCTGCTGATCATCGGGGCCGGCACCGCCATCGCGCTCTGGAACTCGGCGAACGCCGACCGGGATCCCTCGCCGGCGACCACCACCGCCCCGCAGACGACCACCACGACCACGACTCCGCCGCCCACTCAGGCGACGACCGGCGTCGTCGACGACAGCGTGCTCATCGGTATGAACATCGACGAGGCCGTGGGCTACCTCCAGGGGCTCGGCTTCACCGATGTCCGGTCCGTCGCGGGGGATCCCGTGCCGCCCGAGCAGGCGAACGTGGTGACCTCCGTGAACCCGACGGGACCGCGGGTGCCGTTCAACCAGACCATCTCGCTGACGCACAGCGTCCCGTTCGGCGAGATCGCGGCGCCGACCGCTCCCACGGGACCCTCGGGCGAGGTAAAGGTGGGCGACACCTTCACCGTCCAGGGCATCTCGGGCACCTGCCCGGCGGGCCTCACCCCCACCAACTATCAGGTGACGGTGACCGGCGGCACACTGGTGAGCCCGGCGTCGGGCGGATCCGCTCAGGTCCGGGCGGACACGGCCGGCCCGCTCACGGTGACCTACACCTTCGACTGCACGAACGGGTCGTACACCGCGACCTCGCCCGCGTCGCCCGCTCTCACCGTCGAGGTGAAGGAGGACGAGTCGGGCAACGGCGAGAACGGCAATCCGAACCCGGGTTCCGGCGGCAACTCGGAAGACAATTAGGTCACAGCTGCAGCGGCCTGTGCCGTTCCGCCCAGAACAACCCCTTAAACTTGGAGACATCTCATGAGCACGGAAGAGGTGGACATGCCCGAGACGACTGACGTCGGCGAGCAGCGAATCCTCGCCGGGCGCTACGCCATCGGGGAGTTCATCGGGCAGGGCGGCATGGCCACCGTCTACCGGGGTACCGACACCAAGCTGGGGCGCCAGGTCGCGATCAAGGTCATGAAGGCCGACCTCGCGGGCGACGAGCAGTTCCGCTCCCGCTTCCGCCAGGAGGCCCAGTCCGCCTCGCGCATGGCGCACCCGACCGTGGTGCGCGTCTTCGACGCCGGCGACGACCTGATCCAGACCGCGGAGGGCCCCAAGCGGCTTCCGTTCATCGTGATGGAGTACGTCGAGGGCACCAATCTGCGCCAGCTCCTCGCCGAGGGACAGCTCTCGCAGACGGAGGCGTGCCGCGTCGTCGACTCCGTGCTCACGGCGCTCGAGTACTCGCACCGCGCGGGCATCGTGCACCGCGACATCAAGCCGGCGAACATCATGATCACCAAGGGCGGTCAGGTCAAGGTCATGGACTTCGGCATCGCTCGCGCGGTGTCGGAGACGTCGTCGACGCTGCAGCAGACCACCGCGATCCTCGGCACCGCGGCCTACTTCTCTCCCGAACAGGCCAAGGGCGAGTCCATCGACGCCCGCACCGATCTCTACTCGACCGCCGTGCTGCTCCACGAACTGCTGTCGGGCGACGTGCCCTTCCGCGGCGACACCGCCGTGGCGGTCGCCTATCAGCACGTGAGCGAGCGGCCGAAGCCGCCGAGCGAGCGCAACCCCGAGGTCACCCCCGAGCTCGACC
>JAPSIU010000316.1 GCA_031178565.1 Leucobacter sp.
CTCAACCCCGATCGCGTGTCCATGCCCGACTTCGACGTCGACTTCGATGATCGCCGCCGCGGCGAGGTCATCAAGTACGTGACGGAGAAGTACGGCGACGAGCGGGTCGCGCAGATCGTCACGTACGGCACGATCAAGTCGAAACAGGCGCTCAAGGACTCCTCGCGGGTGCTCGGCTTCCCCTTCGGCATGGGGGAGAAGCTGACGAAGGCGATGCCGCCCGCGGTGATGGCGAAGGACATCCCGCTGACGGGGATCACGGATCCCGATCACCCCCGGTACAAGGAGGCGGCCGAGTTCCGCGCGGTGCTGCAGGAGGATCCCGACGCGAAGAAGGTCTACGACACGGCGCTCGGCCTCGAGGGGCTGAAGCGGCAGTGGGGCGTCCACGCGGCCGGCGTGATCATGTCGAGCGACCCGCTCATCGACATCATCCCGCTGCAGAAGCGCGAGCAGGACGGGCAGATCGTCACCCAGTTCGACTACCCGACCTGCGAGGGCCTCGGCCTCATCAAGATGGACTTCCTGGGGCTTCGCAACCTGACGATCATCTCGGACGCCCTCGAGAACATCCGTCTGAACCGGGGGGAGGAGCTCGACCTCGAGACGCTCGAGCTCGACGATCCCGCCTCCTACGAGCTGCTCGCCCGAGGCGACACGCTCGGCGTCTTCCAGCTCGACGGCGGCCCCATGCGCGGCCTGCTGCGACTCATGAAGCCCGACAACTTCGAGGACATCTCGGCCGTGCTCGCCCTGTACCGTCCGGGGCCGATGGGCGCCGACTCGCACACGAACTACGCGCTCCGCAAGAACGGCCTCCAGAAGATCACGCCGATCCACCCCGAGCTCGAGGAGCCGCTGCGGGAGATCCTCGACACGACTTACGGCCTCATCATCTACCAGGAGCAGGTGATGTCGATCGCGCAGAAGGTGGCCGGGTTCTCGCTCGGGCAGGCCGACATCCTCCGCCGCGCCATGGGCAAGAAGAAGAAGTCGGAGCTGGACAAGCAGTACGAGGGCTTCTCCGGCGGCATGAGGGAGCGCGGCTTCTCGGACGCGGCGATCAAGGCGCTGTGGGACATCCTCCTGCCCTTCTCGGACTACGCCTTCAACAAGGCGCACTCGGCCGCGTACGGCGTCATCAGCTACTGGACCGCCTACCTCAAGGCGCACTACCCGGGCGAGTACATGGCCGCGCTGCTCACGAGCGTCGGCGACTCTAAGGACAAGCTCGCGATCTACCTCAACGAGTGCCGTCACATGGGGATCCAGGTGCTGCCGCCCGCGGTCAACGAGTCGTTCGCGAACTTCTCGGCGGTCGGCGAGGACATCCGCTTCGGGCTCGGCGCGATCCGGAACGTCGGCTCCCACGTCGTCGAGGCGATCCGCGAGGCCCGCGAGCAGAAGGGGAACTTCGAGAGCTTCCACGACTTCCTGAAGAAGGTGCCGCTCACGGCGTTGAACAAGCGCACGATCGAGTCGCTCGTCAAGGCCGGAGCCTTCGACGGGCTCGGGGGCACGCGCCGGGCGCTGGTGGAGATCCACGAGCAGGCGATCGAGAGCGCCGTCAAGGAGAAGCGGGACGCCGAGAACGGCAACATCGGCTTCGACTTCGACAGCCTCTTCGCGGAGGCGGCCGAGGCCGCGGGCAACACCGCGGAGGCCGTCTCCCAGATCCCGGACCGGCCCGAGTGGACGAAGAAGGACAAGCTCTCCTTCGAGCGCGAGATGCTGGGGCTCTACGTTTCGGACCACCCGCTTCGGGGCCTCGAGGCGACCCTCGCGAAGGAGGCGACCGCGACCGTGCAGCAGGTCACGAATCCCGAGGCGAGCGCGACCTTCGACGGTGAGATCGTGACGGTGGCGGGCCTGCTCACCGACGTTCAGCACCGCACGGCGAAATCCGGGAACCTGTACGGCATGGTGACCCTCGAGGACTTCACCGGGCCGGTGCAGGCGCTCTTCATGGGCAAGTCGTACCAGGAGTTCGGCAGTTTCCTCCAGCCCGACGCGATCGTGGCGCTCCGGGGCAAGATGAAGGCGCGCGACGACGGCATGTCCATGCACGCCTACGGGGTGAAGCCGATCGACGCCGCCGTGCAGGAGGACGCGACGAACCTGACGCTCTCGCTCGCCGACACGCGCGCGACCGAGCACCTGATGACCGAGCTCAAGGAGACGCTGCTCAGGCACCGCGGGGAGAGCGAGGTGCGCCTCAACCTGCTGACCTCCGGGGGGATCCGCGTCTTCGAGCTGCCCCAGCAGGTGCGCGTCACCGCCGATCTCTACGGCGAGCTCAAGGGACTCCTCGGCCCGCGCTGCCTCATGGCGCTCGAGGAGCTCGTCGCGTAACCCGGGCGAAATCGGAGCGGAGTAGGGTGGGGACCATGAGCGAGATGCAGCGGCGGATCATTCAGGCGCTCGGAGCCGCGGCGGAGGTCGACCCCGCGGCGGAGATCGAGCGCAGAGTCGGGTTCCTCGCCGACTACGCGCGAGCCGTTCCCGGTGCGAACGGCTACGTGCTGGGAATCTCCGGCGGTCAGGATTCATCCCTCGCTGGACGCCTCGCGCAGCTCGCCGTCGAGCGGGTGCGAGCGGAGGGCCGCGAGGCCGAGTTCGTAGCCGTGCGGCTGCCGTACGGCGTGCAGCGGGACGAGGACGACGCGCGGCTGGCGCTCGACTTCATCCGACCGGACCGGGCCGTGACGATCGACGTCGCCGGCGGTGTCGACGCGCTCGCCGTCGAGGTGTCGGACGCGCTGGGGCAGACCGTGAGCGACTTCAACAAGGGGAACATCAAGGCGCGCATGCGCATGGTGGCGCAGTACGCGATCGCGGGAGATCGGGGTCTCCTCGTGATCGGCACGGACCACGCGGCCGAGGCGATCACCGGGTTCTTCACGAAGTTCGGCGACGGTGCGGCCGACGTCGCGCCGCTCGCGGGGCTCACCAAGGGGCAGGGGGCGGCGATGCTGCGCGAACTCGGGGCGCCGGAGCGGCTCTGGCGGAAGGCGCCGACGGCGGATCTCCTCGACGGGCAGCCCGGACAGACCGACGAGGAGAGCCTCGGCGTGAGCTACGCCGAGATCGACGCGTATCTGAGGGGCGAGGCGGTGCCCGCCGCGGCGAGGGAGAACCTCGAGCGGCGGTACCGCACGAGCGAGCACAAGCGCCGGCTCCCGGTCACCCCGGCGGATACGTGGTGGACGGGAACGGAGGACGCACGATGACGACGACGTATGTGCTCGCGGGAGGCTGCTTCTGGTGTCTGGACGCCGCCTATCGGCAGCTCAGGGGAGTCACCGAGGTGCTCTCCTGCTACACCGGGGGTGAGGTCGCGGATCCGAGTTACGAGCAGGTGTGCACGGGGAGCACCGGCCACGCCGAAGCCGTCGCGGTCACCTTCGAGGAGGAAGAGATCCCCTCCGACGTGATCCTCGACGCCTTCTTCACGTTGCCCTGCCGATTGAGCTGCGTCGGATCGTGCATCGTGAAGAAGGCGTCGA
>JAPSIU010000317.1 GCA_031178565.1 Leucobacter sp.
GGTTGACCCCCAACCAAACCCTGGGGGGCGCCGCCCCCTCGGGGCCCCCTCCGCGCCCCCCCGTCTTCGGGGGGGGGGGGCCGCCTCTCTGCTCGTCCGGAAGAACCGGGCCGCTACTCCTCGGTGAGCGTGATCACGCCGTAGTTCCAGCCCTTGCGCCGGTAGACGACGCTCGGCCGACCGGTCTCGGTCTCGATGAAGAGGAAGAAGTCGTGGCCGACGAGCTCCATCTGATCGACCGCCTCCTCGACCGACAGCCGCTCGGCGGGAAACTCCTTCGAGCGGATCACGATGGGCGTGTACTGCTCGTCGCCCTGCCCCTCGCCCACGATCGGCACGCTGCCGGTCGCCACCGAGTCGAGCACCTCCAGGCGGGCCGGGGTCACGTCGATGGTCCCGAAGTCGTTCGCGGCCGCGTCGGCCAGCGAGACGCGGCCGCGGCCGCGTCGGTCGTGCTTGCGATCCTTCATCCGACGGATGCGCTCGAGCACCCGGCCGTACGCCATGTCGAAGGCGGTGTACTTGTCTCCACCCGCGGATTCCGCCCGGATCACGGGCCCCGGGCCGATGAGCGTGATCTCGACCCGATCGCCGTTCTGCGGGCTGCGGTCGCTCTGCCGAGTGACCTTGACCTCGAACGCCTGCGCCTTCGGCAGCAGGCCCGCCACCTTCTCCGTCTTCGATTCGACGTAATTCTCGAATCGATCGGTGATCCCGACGTTCTTGCCGCGGATGTTCACGTCCATGGTGACCTCCCAGGGGACTCGGGCGGGTGGGCCGTTCTGGCGCACCGTTACGCCTTTCCCGAACTCTACTCCTATCCGCGGAGCCGTTTCCACCCTCGTCTTCCCCTCCCGCATCGCGACGCGGGGCGACGCAGAGCACGACGACCGCGATCACCCGCGAACCCGCCGATTCGAGCGCTTCCGCGGCCGCGGAGAGGGTCGCTCCCGTGGTCATGACGTCGTCCACCAGGACCACGTCGCGGCCCCGAAGCACGGCTCGACAGGAGCGTCTCACCGCGACCCGCCGCGCGTTGCGCTCGCGGGCCTCGGGGTCGAGTCCCACCTGACTTCCGCGTCCGCGGGTCGTCCTGAGCGCCCGCACGCGCAGGACCCGGGCCCGTCGCCCTCGAAGAGCCCCGCTCACCAGCAGTTCGACGTGACGGTACCCTCGCTGCCGCACTCTCGCCGGGCGGGAGGGCGCCGTCACGACGATCGGCGCACTCGGCCCCGGGGCGCCGGCGATCGCAGCGCACAGCGGGTCGCGCAGGAGCCTCCCGAGTTCGCGGGCGAACCCGACGCGACCGTCGTGCTTGAAGGCCACGAGCATCGCGCGCAGCGGCCCCTCGTGCACTCCCCTCGCGAAGCAAGGGACCGGGTGCGGCGGACGCAGCGGGTCGCTCGGAGCGCGCAGCTCGGAGAGGCAGGCCGGGCAGCAGTCGCGATCCGGAGCACCGCAGGCGACGCACTCGGTCGGCCACACGAGCGCCGACAGCTCGCGGCCGACGTCTCGCAGGGCTCCGATCGCATTCACACCGCGATCCTCCCCGATCCTCTTTCTCCCCGTACCGTCGGATCCGGGGATCACGAACAAGTTCCGCAGTGCTCCTGAGATCCGCGGCCTGTGGAGGAAGAACGTACCTCTCTACCCGCGCTTCGCGAGGATGGAGATGTCGTTCTCGGACCGCTGCCAGCCGCTCCCCTGAGAGGTGAAGAGATCGCCCTCGGCTCCGAGCACCCGGATCTGGGTCCGGCCTCCGCCGCCCGTGATCTGCATCCCGTCGGGCACCGTGCCCTGCTCCACCGGGAACAGCCCGACTCCGCCGAGAGTGACGCGGCTCGCACCCCCGAGCCGGGTCAGCGCGGCGAATCGCGACTGGTCGACCCAGTCGAAGTCGACCGGTTCGCCCGTCGTCCAGAGCTGCGCCTCCGCGTTCTCGGTCGTGCGCACCGGCGTGCCCGCCTCGTCGCGGACGACGCCCGCGACGAGCACGAGGCTCTGGTCGTCGTCGGTGACGAGCGCCGCGATCCTGCTCCCATCGGGTGAGAGTCGCACGGAGACGGGTCGGAATCCGGCGAGCCACGGTGCCGCCACGGGCACGGCGGTGCCGTCGGGCGCCGATGCCGACAGCGTCTGGGGAGCCGCGCGCTGCACGGTCCAGATGAAACCGAAGGCGTCGTAGCTCGGCTCGACCTGTCCCTCGTGTCCGTCGATGAGCGCGCTGCCGGTTCCGTCCACGCGGCTCACGCCCGCCTCCCCGAGCACGGCGGCGGCCGAGCCGTCCGGAGCGAGGGTGATGGCCCTCGGGTCGAGCTCCGCGAGGGCGTCGCCGAAGCCCGAGACGTCCTCGAACTCGTTTCCGACGAGGGTGCCGAACCGCCCGTCGATCAGCACACTCGGGTTGGAGGTCCCGTTCGCCAGCCGGAGATCGTCGCCGCCGCCGTCCCGCATCGGCGTCCCGTCGATCAACAGGTCGAAGCCGCTCACCCCCGTGACCGATTTCAGGCTCGCGCTCACCTGCTGCGTCACCTCGCTCATCACCTGCGGCCCCGCCTCGAGGAGTTCGCCGGTGAGATCGATCCGCGCCCGGCCCTCCACGATCGGCACCGAGCTCGTGACGAGCGCGGTGCCCGTCGGGAACCCGCTGCGAACCACATCGCGCATGTGCTCGCTCGGGCCTTCCAGGAGCGCGCCCACGATTTCGGTGGCGAGCGCCGTGCGGCTGAGGAACCACCGCGTCTCGGGGACGAGGAAGCCGCCGGGCCCGATGAAGTAGATCGGGCGCGGAGACCAGATGCTGGAGAACGTCGCGCGATCGAGGATGATCCCGGCGGGCGCCGAGGAGATCCGCCATTCATCGCCCGTCCGCTCGAACTCGAAGCGCACGTCGGTGGTCGGCCCCGGCTCGACCGGAAGGAGCAGTCCTCTGGCGTCGACCTTCGCGGTGGCCGTGAGCGAGAGCACTCCGGCGCCCTCTCCCTCCGCGCGGTAGGGGCGGGTGCCCTCGTCGATGAGCACGCCGAAACCCGGATCCCACTGCTCCGCGTAGTCCGGCGTCAGGAACTCGCGGGCGACCGCGTAATCGTCCACGTTCGACGTGGCGGCCCGCACGAAACCGCGTACGATGTCCTCCTGGCTCGCGCCCGCGACGGGTCCCTCGGGGTTGTACTCGTACGACTGCTCGGCCTGCTGGAGATCCGTGAGCCCGACCTCGACCGGGCCGGAGCTCGGGATCGCCGCGCAGCCCGCGAGCAGGACCGCCGCGAGCGCGGCGGTCGCCGCGAGCGGCCTCTTCCAGATGCTGCGGCTCATCCCCGGCTCGCCTTTCTGATCCGCCGTCCGGGTCTCCGAAGCCAGCCTCCGGTGGCCTGCGGGTCTCCGACGTCGGCCTCGACGTCATCGGGCACGAGGGGCAGCGGGGACATGAAGCTCGTGATGCTCTCCCCGCGCGGCAGCGTGAGCCGGAAGTTGGATCCCGCCCCGGGGAGGGATCCA
>JAPSIU010000318.1 GCA_031178565.1 Leucobacter sp.
GGGCACCGATCACGATTCATAATACATCTCAGCCACTTGGGGTTCTCCTTCAGTTGTGTGGTGGTAAGTGTTCAGTTCTTGAAGACGCGCTCGGTGATCGACTTGGATCCGCGGCCCATCGCGATCAACCCGGACTGCGCGATCTCCTTGATCCCGTACTGCTCGAGCACCTTCAGGAACGCGTCGATCTTGCCCGTGTCGCCGGTGACCTCGATGGTCAGCGCGTCCGGTACGACGTCGACCACCCGCGCACGGAAGAGATTCACCGCCTCGAGCACGTGCGAGCGGGACTGATTGTCCGCGCGCACCTTGATGAGCACGTGCTCGCGCTGCACGGAGCTCGTCTCGTCGAGCTCGACGATCTTGATGACGTTGACGAGCTTGTTGAGCTGCTTGGTGACCTGCTCGAGCAGGGTCTCGTCCTCGTCGACCACGACGGTGATCCGCGAGAGGCCGCGCATCTCGGTGGGCCCGACGGCGAGCGACTCGATGTTGAAGCCGCGGCGGGCGAAGAGCCCCGCGACCCGCGTCAGCAGGCCGGGCTTGTCCTCGACGAGGAGGCTGAGTACGTGACGGCTCATATCTACTCTTCCTCCCACTCGGGGGCGTGCTCCAGTGCGTACTGGATGTCGCTGTTGGAGGTGCCCTGACGCACCATCGGCCACACCATCGCGTCCGCGCTCACCACGAAGTCGATGACGACCGGCCGATCGTTGGTCTCGAGCGCCAGTTTGATCGCGTCGTCGACCTGGTCCTCGCGCTCGACCCGGATCGCGAGACAGCCGTAGGCCTCCCCCAGCTTCACGAAGTCGGGGATCCGCTGCGAACCGTGACCGGTGTTCAGCTCGGTGTTCGAGTAACGACCCTCGTAGATCAGCGTCTGCCACTGGCGCACCATGCCGAGCGAGGAGTTGTTGATGACGGCGACCTTGATGGGAATGTCGTTCACCACGCAGGTCGCGAGTTCCTGATTGGTCATCTGGAAGCAGCCGTCCCCGTCGATGGCCCAGACCACACGATCGGGCTCGGCGACCTTCGCGCCCATCGCCGCGGGCACGGAATAGCCCATGGTGCCCGCTCCGCCGGAGTTGAGCCAGGCGTTCGGACGCTCGTACTTGATGAACTGGGCCGCCCACATCTGGTGCTGGCCGACGCCCGCGGCGTAGACGCCCTCGGGCCCGGTGAGCTCGCCGATGCGCTGGATCACGTGCTGCGGGGACAGCAGGCCGTCGCTCGTCGGCCGGTAGCCGAGGGGGAACTTCTCCTGCAGCCCGCGGAGACGCTCCCACCACGCCGAGGTGTCGGCGAACTCGCGACTGAGCTTCGCGGTCGACACCGCGGCGATCAGATCGGCGATGACCTCTGCCGCGTCACCCACGATCGGCACGTCGGCCGGCCGGATCTTGCCGATCTCGGCGGGATCGATGTCGGCGTGGATGACCTTCGCGTCCGGCGCGAAATGCGCGGCCCTCCCGGTCACACGGTCGTCGAAGCGAGCACCGAGGGTGATCAGCAGGTCCGACTCCTGCAGCGCAAGCACCGCGGGGACGGTGCCGTGCATACCCGGCATGCCGAGATGCTGCGGATGCGAATCGGGGAAGACGCCCCGTGCCATGAGCGTCGTCACCACGGGGGCGTCGACGAGTTCGGCGAGCTGCAGCAGCTCCGCCGAGGCGCCTGCACGGCCCACACCGCCGCCGACGTAGAACACCGGCCGCTCGGCTGCGGCGATGAGTTCCGCCGCGGCCTGGATCTGCTTGCTGTTGGCCTTCGTGATCGGACGGTACCCCGCGAGTTCGACGCGGGGATCCCACTCGAAGTCGAGCTCGCCCTCCTGGGCGTCCTTCGTGATGTCGACCAGCACCGGGCCGGGACGACCCGACGAGGCGAGATGGTAGGCGGCGGCGATCGCGGCCGGCACCTCCTCGGGGCGCGTCACGAGGAAGGAGTGCTTCGTGATCGGCATCGTGATGCCGACGATGTCGGCCTCCTGGAAGGCGTCCGACCCCATCAGGTGGGAGAACACCTGACCGGTGATCGCGAGCAGCGGGACCGAATCCATGTAGGCGTCCGCGATGGCCGTCACGAGGTTCGTCGCTCCCGGGCCCGAGGTGGCGATGCAGACGCCGACCCTCCCGGATGCCGCGGCGAAGCCCTCCGCCGCGTGACCGCCCCCCTGCTCGTGGCGCACGAGGACGTGGCGGAGATTGTCCGCGTCCATGAGCGAGTCGTAGAGAGGAAGCACCGCGCCCCCGGGGAGGCCGAAGACGTCCCTCACGCCCAGCGCTTCGAGACTGCGGACCACGGCTTGAGCACCTGTGATGCGCTCACCGCGATCCGACGCGGATGATGGTCGTGGAATTGCACTCGGTTCCGAGGTCATTACTTGCTTTCTCAGTCGAAGATGGACGCGATTCACGCGGTGCCCGGGTCTCGGCGAGCTCGACCGGGATGCCGCTCGTCGAGCGTGGCGAGACGAACGGAACCGTTGCAGGCTAGCCGGTCACGGCTCCTTCGGAGGCGGATCGGACGAGCTTGGCGTACTTTGCCAGAACACCTCGCGTGTACCGCGGGGGAAGCGGGGCCCAGTCTGCTCGGCGGGCCTCGAGCTCAGCGGGATCTACCAGCAGATCGAGCGTTCGTGCGGCGATATCGACCCGAATCAGGTCACCGTCGCGCACCATGGCGATCGGACCGCCGTCCGTCGCCTCCGGTGCAATGTGTCCGATGCATAGGCCGGTTGTGCCGCCCGAGAATCGTCCGTCCGTCAATAGTAGTACATCTTTTC
Source organism: Leucobacter sp. (assembly GCA_031178565.1). Lineage (GTDB taxonomy): Bacteria > Actinomycetota > Actinomycetes > Actinomycetales > Microbacteriaceae > Leucobacter. Next base: position 2,789 of record JAPSIU010000318.1, read on the forward strand.
CGAGCCCAGCGCCCTTGATGGCCGCGGTGATCGCGAGCATCTCGCGCATGCCCGGCCCGCCCTTGGGTCCCTCGTAGCGGATCACCACGATGTCGCCCTTGCCGATCCTGCCCTCGGTGAGGGCGTCCATCGCCGCCCGCTCCCGCTCGAAGACCCGCGCCGGGCCCTCGAAGAGCTCGGCGTCGAAGCCGGCGGTCTTCACGACCGCGCCCTCGGGGGCGAGCGTGCCCGTCAGCACCGTGAGCCCGCCGTTCGCATGCAGCGGATCGTCCAGCTTGCGGATCACCTTGCCGTCGAGCGGCGTGTCGACATCCGCGAGATTCTCCGCGACGGTCTTGCCGGTCACGGTGAGCGCATCGCCGTGCAGCAGGCCGGCGTCGAGCAGCGCCTTCATGATGACCGGCATGCCCCCGACGCGGTCGAAGTCCTCCGCGACGTACTGACCGAAGGGCTTCATGTCGGCGAGGTGCGGAGTCCTCATCCCGATGCGGGTGAAGTCCTCGAGCGTGAGCTCGACTTCCGCCTCTCGGGCGATCGCGAGCAGGTGCAGCACGGCATTCGTGGATCCTCCGAGCACCATCGCGACCGTGATCGCGTTCTCGAAAGCCTTCTTCGTGAGGATGTCGCGGGAGGTGATCCCCTGCTTCAGGAGGTTCACGACGGCCTCGCCCGACCGGTGGGCGAAGTAGTCCCGACGGCGGAGAGCGAGG
>JAPSIU010000319.1 GCA_031178565.1 Leucobacter sp.
GTTGGGCCCGGAGACGACGCCGATCCGGCCGGGGTCGAGGTCGAGCGTGTCGGCGATGACCTCGGACATGCGCATCGTCGTCGTCTTCTCGACGCCCTTCACGAGGCTCACGAGCACGCTGCGCCGGTCGAGGAAGGGCTCGAGGTCGAGCAGGTTCTGCCGCAGCGTCTGGCTCGGCACCGCGAGGAACACGAGCTCGGCGCCCCGGAGCGCCGAGGCGAGGTCGCTCGTGGCTTTCAGGTTCTTCGGCAGGTTGATCCCCGGCAGATAGCGGCTGTTGCGCCTCGCGACCTGGATCTCCTGCGCGGCCTCGGGCCGTCTGGCCCAGACGGTGACGTCGCAGCCGGCGTCGCAGAGCACCTTCGCGAAGGTCGTCCCCCAGCTTCCCGATCCGATCACCGCGACCCGGCGTCCGCGGTTGCGCGAGCCGTTGCCCCGGGTCACGACCGGAATCTGCTTGGTGCTCAAAAGCGCCCCGTCTCACTCTGCTGATGCTTGCTGGGATCCCACCGCTCCGCGGGCGGCTGCTCCTCGCGGAGCTGCGCGAGGAGGGCCGTGATGGCGTCCATGAGCTCGTTCGTCGCCTCCGAGATCACCTTCTGGTCGGGGTTGCGGCCGGCGAACCGGCTGAGGTCCAGCGGTTCCCCCACGGCGACGTGAATCGTCTTCCGCGGAATCGGGTGGATCCGCTTCGCGTAGCGCGGCATGAGCTTCTGCGTGCCCCAGTGGGCGACCGGGATCAGCGGGATCCCCGACTCGAGCGCGAGGCGCACGGCGCCGCTCTTGCCCCGCATCGGCCAGAGACCGGGATCGCGGGTCAGCGAGCCCTCGGGGTAGACGATGACACCCGACTCCTGCTCGATGAGCTGCGCGGCGGCGCCCATGGGGTTCCGACGCCCCCCGGCGCCGGTGCGAATCGCGCCCTCGCGCTCGACGGGGATCTGACCGGAGGCGCGCAGCAGCCGGCCGAACAGCGGAATCTTGAACAGGCTCGCCTTCGCCATGAAGCGCGGGAGACGTCCGAGATGCCAGACCGCCGCGCCCATCGCGATCGGATCGATCTCGCTGTAGTGATTCGGGGCGAGAATGAACGGACCGCTCTTCGGGAGCCGCGACTCCGGCGTGAAGCGGTAGCGCACCATGAGCGACCACGCCGGGAGCACCATCCCGGCCAGGAGCCAGAACACCGTCGGTCGACGTTTCTCGGCAGAGATCCGGCTCCGCAGCTTCACCGTGTCAGTCATAACTCAATTATTGCGGAGCCGCGATCCCGAACCTGCATCCGCCGCGCCCTGAGATGGGAGCGGACGTCAGCTCTCGAAGACGAAATCGGCGCCGAGCAGCCGGAGCTTCTCGATGAAGTTCTCGTAGCCACGCGAGATGATGCCGATGTTCGATACCTTCGACTGCCCTTCGGCGGTGAGCGCGGCGATGAGGTGGCTGAAGCCGCCTCGCAGATCCGGCACCTCGATATCGGCGCCCGTCAGCGGCGTGGGGCCCGTGATCACCGCGGCCTGCTCGAACTCGCGACGCTTCACGCGCCGGCTGTCGTCGTGCAGCCCGTCCTTGTAGACCAGAATGTCCGCACCCATCTGATTGAGCGCGTCGGTGAAACCGAAGCGGTTCTCGTACACGGTCTCGTGAATCGTCGAGACGCCCTCCGCCTGCGTGAGCGCCACGACCAGCGGCTGCTGCCAGTCCGTCATGAATCCGGGGTGCACGTCGGTCTCGATCTGCACCGGCTTGAGCTCGCCGCCCGGGTGCCAGAAGCGGATCCCGTCGTCGCGCACGTCGAAGTCGCCGCCGACCTTGCGGAAGACGTTGAGGAAGGTCATCATCTCCTCCTGCTTCACGCCCCCGACGAAGACGTCGCCCTTGGTGGCCAACGCGGCGGCGGCCCAGCTCGCGGCCTCGTTGCGGTCGAAGATCGCCCGGTGATCGTATCCGCGCAGCTCGGGAACGCCCTCGATGAAGATGACGCGGTTGGGCTCCACGGTGATGATCGCGCCCATCTTCTGCAGGATGCAGATGAGGTCGATGATCTCCGGCTCGATCGCCGCGTTCCGCAGCTCCGTCTGCCCCTCCGCGAGCACGGACGTGAGCAGCACCTGCTCGGTCGCGCCGACCGAGGGGTACGGGAGCTCGATGTTCGCGCCCTTCAACCCGTTCGGCGCCGTCAGGCTGATCCCGCTCGGCAGCTTCTCGATGACCGCGCCGAATCTGCGGAGCGCGTCGAGGTGGAAGTCGATCGGGCGGTCGCCGATCCGGCAGCCCCCGAGATCGGGGATGAAGGCCTCGCCGAGGCGGTGCAGGAGCGGGCCGCAGAAGAGGATCGGGATGCGCGACGACCCGGCGTGCGCGTCGATGTCGGCCTGGTGCGCGACCTCGACGTTGGAGGGGTCGAGTCGCCACTCCCCCGGATCCTCACCGCGGGTGATGAGCACCCCGTGCAGCGCGAGCAGCCCTGCGACGACGCGGACGTCGGAGATGTTCGGCACGTTGCGGAGCACACTCGGCGACTTGCCGAGCAGAGCCGCGACCATGGCCTTGGTGGCGAGGTTCTTGGCTCCGCGCACCTCGATGCGCCCCTCGAGCGGGCGCCCGCCGTTGATGATGATCTCGTCGGAGGTGAGGCCCACGCGGGCACCCGCCTTCTGCGCATCGTTCTTCAGGCCCTGAGCATTCTGCTCGTCCTGGTCCAGATCCTCGACGCCCGTATCCTGGGCCTCGAGCTGCTGAGTGCTCGTGTCCTGAGCTCGGCTGTCGTTCACGCGGCCTCCACCGGGGTCGTAGTGGGCATCCAACTCGGGCGGCGCGCCTCGAAATCGGTGATCGCCTGCTCGTTGCGCAGGGTCAGAGAGATGTCGTCGAGCCCCTCCATGAGGCGCCAACGGGTGTAGTCGTCCACCTGGAACGACACGGTCAGGTCGCCGACGGAGACCGTCCGGTCCTCGAGGCTCACGGTCAGCCGAGCGCTCGGGTCCGCCTCGATGACGGCCCAGATGCGCTCGACATCCGCTTCCTCCACCTGGGCCGCGAGCAGCCCCTGCTTGCCCGAGTTGCCTCGGAAGATGTCTGCGAAGCGCGCGGAGATGATGACCTTGAAGCCGAAATCGCGCAGCGCCCAGACCGGGTCCTCCCGGGAGGACCCGGTGCCGAAATCGGGGCCTGCGACGAGGATCTCCGCGCCCTGGTAGGCCGGCTGATTCAGCACGAAATCGGGATTCTGCCGCCAGTGGTAGAAGAGCGCATCGTCGAAGCCGGTCTTCGTGACGCGCTTCAGGAACACGGCCGGGATGATCTGGTCGGTGTCGACGTTCGAGCGCTTCAGCGGAGCGGCGGTCCCGGTCAGGGTGATGAACTTCTCCATGGTTATGCTGCCTCCACGTTCTGAGCGACCCGAGCGTCATCCGCTCCGTGCGTGATGCCTCGGGCCTCGTCCTCCTGCAGGTCCCACGGGCTCGACAGCGTCCCGCGGATCGCGGTCGCGGC
>JAPSIU010000320.1 GCA_031178565.1 Leucobacter sp.
TGCTCGGCGACCGCGACGACGTCGAACGCCCGGCCGACCTCGACGGAAAGATTTTCGGGGGCTTCGGCTCGCCGCTCTACACGGCGCTCGCCGCGGGCACGATCCAGGGCGACGGGGGCGACGGCGACTTCGAGGAGGTCGTGCTCGACACCGGCGCCTACGAGGCGCTCTCGCAGGGGCGGATCGACTTCACGCTCTCCGTGTCGACGTGGGAGAACCTGCAGGCCGAGATCGATGGTCACCCCTACCGGGCCTTCCGCTACCAGGACTACGGCATTCCCGAGCAGCAGTCCACCGGGATCGTGTCGAGCGAGGCCTTCCTCGACGAGCACCCCGAGGAGGCGGCCGCCTTCGTGCAGGCGGCGGCCCGCGGCTACGCGTACGCCATCGAGCACCCCGAGGAGGCGGCGGATCTGCTCATCGAGGCGAACCCCGACACGCTCGGCACGGCCGAGGAGCTCGTGCACCGCAGCACCGAGCTGCTGGCGCAGGACGGCTACTTCGCGATCGAGGGGCGCCCGATCGGCGCCGCGGATCCCGGGGCGTGGGAGGAGTTCGGCGCGTTCCTCTTCGAGGGCGGCTTCCTCACCGATTCGGCCGGGAAGACGCTCACCGAGGAACCCGACTGGTCCGAGTACTACACCGACGAGTACCTCGGATGACGACCGCGAGCGGCGGCTGGACCGGATTCGCGATCTCGCGGTTCGCGGGGGTCGTGCTGCCGCCGCTCCTCGCGGCTCTCATCCTGCTCGCCGCGTGGCAGGCGGTGTCGAGCGCTGGCCTCGTGCCCGCCGACATGCTGCCCGCGCCGAGCAGGATCGTCTCGGCCGGCGTCGCCGAGCACGAGGCGCTGCTGCGCAACACCCTGCCCACGCTCCTCGCGACGCTCGCCGGTTTCGCGTTGTCGGTCTCGGTCGCGTTCGCCACGGCAGCCCTGCTCGACTTCTCCGAGCCGCTCCGGCGCGCACTGCTGCCGCTTCTCATCATGAGTCAGACGCTCCCGCTCATCGCCCTCGCGCCGCTCGTCGTGCTGTGGTTCGGGTTCGGGCTGCTGCCGAAGATCCTCCTGGTCGCCTTCGTCACCTTCTTCCCGATGGTCGTCGGACTGCTGAGGGGCTTCGCGTCCGCGGATCCGGAGGCCGAGCACCTGCTGCGCTCGATGGGCGCCTCGCGAGCCGGGGTGTTCCGCATGATCCGGCTCCCCGCGAGCATCCCGTCGTTCTTCTCGGCGCTGCGCATCTCGATCACCTACGCGGTGGTCGGCGCGATCTTCGCGGAGTACGCGGGCGCCGTCGCGGGCCTGGGCGTGTACATGCAGTCAGCGAAGAACGTGTTCCGCACCGACCTCGTGCTCTCCGCGGTGTTCGCGAGCACCGTGCTCACGCTCGCGCTCTACGGCTTCGTGGTGCTGATCGAGCGGGTCTGCGCGCCGTGGTTGCGGATCGAGCAGGAGGCGGGGCGATGAGCGGGGAGGAGGCCGAGGTCGGCGGTGCGGGGCGGGTCGACCGTGCCGACCAGGCCGTGCCGCGGTGGGATCGCGGCGCCCTGGAGGTGCGCGGGCTCGGCAAGCGCTTCGGCGAGCGGCGAGTGCTCGACCGCGTCTCCTTCGAGGTCGGAGCGGGCGAGATCGTCGCCCTCGTCGGCCCGAGCGGGAGCGGCAAGTCGACGCTGCTCTCCCTTCTCACGGGCGCGTTGCAGCCGGACGATGGGGAGATCCTCTTCGGCGGCTCGCCGGTACCCGCGAGGGGGCGGCCGTTCTCCTACATGCCGCAGCGGGATGTGCTGCTGCCCTGGCGCCGCATCGTCGACAACGCCGGGATCGGCCTCGAGGTCGCGGGTGCCCCGCGGCGAGAGGCTCGCGAACGCGTGGCGGGTCTCCTCGGAGCGTTCGGTCTCGCGGGCACGGAGCGGCTCTACCCGCGACAGCTCTCCGGCGGCATGCGACAGCGCGTCTCCTTCCTGCGCGCCGTCGTGCAGGATCGGCCCGTGCTGCTGCTCGACGAGCCCTTCGGCGCGCTCGACGCCATCACGCGCGACGAGCTGCAGCGCTGGCTGCTCGAGATCTGGCAGGCGAACGGATGGAGCATCCTCTTCATCACGCACGACATCCGCGAGGCCGTGCGCCTTGCGGATCGGGTGCTCGTGCTGCCCTCCGCGGCGGGACCGCTGGCGGGGGAGGTCGGTGTCGACCGACGGATCCCGCGAATCGACGGCTTCGTCACGGATCCGCGGGTGCCGCCGCTCGAGGAGCGCGTGCGCGAGCTGCTCGCCGCCGCGTAGCGTCGGCTGCGGCGGGCATGCCCTGCCGCAGGCCGCGCGGATCGCGCGGGTCGCCGGTCGCGTTCTCCGCGGGCCGCGGGCCGCGGGCCGCCAGTCGCGCTCCGCTGCGGGCCGGGTCGCACTCTGCCCGAGCCAAGTATTCGCGCCCGAGGCCATCTGCGCGGATACTTCCCTCGGGCAGGAAGAATTCCCTCGGGCGGGGCGGGCAGGACCGCGGGTCGGGCGGGCCGGGCAGGAAGAATTCCCTCGGGCGGGCCGGGCGGGACCCCGGGCGGGCCGGGCAGGACCGCCGGGCGAGCACCGGCGCACCGATCCGGGACCGGCCGGTATGGCAGCGGGACGCCGGCCCCGGCGTGTGACAGCCTGGGGTGGAGGAACGCGGGCCCGCGTCCGATACCCGGCCAGACGCGCCACCCGCGCACGCGAGAACGGAACCGAGCATGACACTTGTCGACAACGGCGTGTACGTCGCCGGTCGTCGCGTCGAGACGCCGATCAGCCTCGACGACACCTACCGCGTCCAGGCCGCCCACTCGGGCATGGCGTGGATCGGGCTCTACCGGCCCGACGCCGACGAACTGGACTCGGTCGCCCGCGAGTTCGACCTGCACCCGCTCGCGGTCGAGGACGCGCTCAGCGGGCACCAGCGGTCCAAGCTCGAGCGCTACGGGACGACCCTGTTCGCCGTGCTGCGCCCGGCCCGCTACCACGATGCGGAGGAGACCGTCGAGTTCGGCGAGCTGCACATCTTCGTCGGCCCCGACTTCGTCGTGACGATCCGGCACGCGGAGTCTCCCGGCCTCGCCGTGGTCCGCAAGCGCTTGGAGGACGCTCCCGAGCTGCTCGCGAAGGGCCCCGAGGCCGTGCTGTACGCGATCCTCGACGAGGTCGTCGACGAGTACGCGCCCGTGGTCGCCGGCCTCCAGAACGACATCGACGAGATCGAGGATCAGCTCTTCGGCGAGAGCGACGACGACGCCCTCTCCCGGCGCATCTACGTGCTCGCGCGCGAGGTCATCGAGTTCCAGCGCGCGGTCCACCCGCTCATCGGCATGCTGGAGTGGCTGCACCGCGGCGCCGAGAAGTACTCGGTCGACGTCGAACTCCAGCGGTCTCTGCGCGATGTGCTCGATCACACGATCCGGATCGATGAGCGCGTCGACTCCTTCCGGGCACTCCTCGACAACGCCCTCACCGTGCATCAC
>JAPSIU010000321.1 GCA_031178565.1 Leucobacter sp.
CGTCATCGTGCCGACGGGATCGAAGGGCGGATTCGTCGGCAAGCAGCTGCCGCCCCCCGGTGACCGGGCGGCCTGGCTCGAGGCCGGGAAGGAGGCGTACCGCACCTTCATCCGCGGTCTGCTCGACGTCACCGACAATCGCGACGGCTCCGGGATCATCCCGCCCGAGCGGGTGGTGCGGCTGGACGAGGACGATCCGTACCTCGTGGTCGCTGCCGACAAGGGCACGGCGTCCTTCTCCGACATCGCGAACGGCATCTCCCAGGAGTACGGCTTCTGGCTCGACGACGCCTTCGCCTCGGGAGGATCAGCCGGTTACGACCACAAGCGGATGGGGATCACGGCGCGGGGCGCGTGGGAGTCGGTGAAGCGGCACTTCCGCGAGCTCGGTCACGACACGCAGTCGCAGGACTTCACGGTGGTCGGCGTCGGCGACATGTCGGGCGACGTGTTCGGCAACGGCATGCTGCTCTCGGAGCACATCCGGCTCGTCGCGGCCTTCGACCACCGGCACGTGTTCGTGGATCCGGCACCGGACGCGGCCGCCTCGTTCGCGGAGCGCCGACGCCTCTTCGAACTGCCCGGACCGTCGTGGGACGACTACGACCGCTCGCTCCTCTCCCCGGGCGGCGGGGTCTTCCCGCTCAGCGCGAAGTCGATCCCGGTGAGTGCCGAGATGGCCTCCGCGCTCGGCCTCGACGAGGGGGTCCGCGCGCTCACCCCGGCGGAGCTCAAGCGGGCCGTGCTACTCGCCCCCGTCGACCTGCTCTGGAACGGCGGGATCGGCACCTACGTCAAGGCGAGCACCGAGACGCACGCCGACATCGGGGACCGCGGGAACGACGCGATCCGCGTCGACGGGAAGCAGTTGCGGGTGCGGGTCGTGGGCGAGGGCGGGAACCTCGGCGTCAGCCAGCGGGGCAGGATCGAGGCCGCACTCGCGGGGGTGCGCATCAACACCGACGCGATCGACAACTCCGCCGGCGTCGGCACCTCGGATCGCGAGGTGAACATCAAGATCCTGCTCGGCGGCGTCATGCGCGACGGACGGCTGGATCGGGAGGCCCGCGATCGGCTGCTGCACTCGATGACCGACGAGGTCTCGGAACAGGTGCTGCGCGACAACTACGAGCAGAACGTGCTGCTCGGCAACTCGCGGGCGAACGCCGCCGTCATGCTCCCGGTGCACGAGCGGCTGATCGAGTGGCTGGAGGCGCGGGACGAACTCGACCGCGAACTCGAGTTCCTGCCGAGCTCATCCGAGATCCAGAACCGGGTCTCGGAGAAGCGCGGACTGACTCGCCCGGAGTTCGCCGTGCTGGTCGCGTACGCGAAGCTGGCGCTCAAGGCGGATCTCGCCGCGACCGATCTCGCCGACGACCCCTGGTTCACGCGCACGCTCGCCGAGTACTTCCCGGAGCCGATCCGGGAGGCCTACGCCGACGATCTGCACGCGCACCCGCTCCGCTCCGCGATCATCGTCAACTCCGTCGTGAACTCGATGGTCAATCGGGGCGGCATCACCTTCGCCTCGCGGGCCGCGGACGAGACCGGCGCGAGCAGCGGGCAGATCGCGCGGGCGTACGTGATCGCGCGCGAGATCTTCGACCTGCGCGGATTCGTCGTAGCCGTCGAGGCCACCGATAACACGGTGCCGACGGACGCGCAGACCGACCTGTACCTCAGCTTCCGCCAGCTCCTCGATCGCGCGGCGAGGTGGTTCGTGCAGCACCGCTCGGAAGGGCTCGACATCGGAGTCGAGATCGAGGCCTTCTCCGGACCGGTCGGCGGCCTGGCCGGCAGGATGGGCGAGCTGCTCCGCGGCGATGAGCTGCGCCGCTTCACCGAGCGCGTCTCGGAGTTGGAGGAGGCCGGCGTGCCGCCGGAACTGGCGCAGCGGGGCGCGGGCCTGCTCGCGTCGCTCGCGCTGCTGGACGTGGTCGAGCAGTCGCGCCTGCGCGAGTGGGACCTCGACGGCGTCGCCCGCGTCTTCTTCGAGATGTCGTCGAGAATGCAGTTCGACGAGCTGCTGACGCGCGTCTCGGCGCTGCCGCAGGACGATCGCTGGGGCTCGATGGCGCGCGCGGCGCTGCGAGACGACCTGTACGCCGTGATGATCGCGCTGACGTCCTCGGTGATCGTGCACACGGAGCCCGGCGACCCGGAGGAGCGCATCGACGTCTGGATCGACCAGGGAGGAGCCGCGGCTCGGCGGGCGGTCGAGGAGATCCTGAGCGCGGCGCACGCGCTCGACGAGCCGGGCCTCGCGACGCTCTCGGTCGCGCTGCGGCGGCTGCGGTCGCTCGTGCGGTAGGTGATCCCGCGGAGAAGGCCCGCGCGGATCCTGAAGAAGATCCCCGCGCCGGCGCGAACGGGGTTAGTCTGTTGGATACTGTGACCAGAGTCGGTCGCGGTGGCTGACACGAGGACGAGGATGTCTGAGATCTCTGCTGATGATGCATCGTCTTCGCGCGCGGGCGAAAGCGCGCAGCACGTCACCATCCGGCGCCGCCTGGTCGGAGTCGCTGCGGCGTTCTGCGCGGGTGCGCTGGTGGTCCCAGGCGTCCTGTCATCTCCGACGATCGCTGTCGAGCGTTCCGGCGGTGTGCTGAGCGCTCTGAGTGCTCCGAGCGCACCGGACGACGCGGCGGACGCTCCCGGAGCGCCGGCGTCGGTGGGCTCCGGCGATGATCTATCCGTATCCGCCGCATCTCCGGTATCTCCCGCGGAGAGCGCCTCCTCGCTGCAGACGCTGGTCTCCGGAGCGGCGGTGGAGGATGCGCTGCCGGAGATGCTCGAGGTGAGCGTCGCGGAAACGAAGATTCCCGACGCGGCGGCCGATGCCGAGGACGCACGGCCGGTCGTCGGGTATCCGTTCGAGAAGCCCGTGGCGCTCACCGATGGGTTCGGGTACCGCACGGCGCCCGTCGCCCAGTTCCACGACGCGCAGGATTTCGCGGCGTCGGCTGGTACCGCGATCCACGCCATCGCCGATGGGAAGGTGCTCGAAGCCGGGCCCGCGACCGACGGGTGCGGCTTCGGTCTGCGGTTGCTGCACGAGATCGACGGGAAGGACGTGACGAGCCGCTACTGCCACATGCAGACCGACTCGCACTCGCTCGAGGTGGGCGATCACGTCGAGATCGGAGACCGCGTCGGTCGCGTCGGGTCGACGGGGATGTCGTTCGGGGCGCATCTGCACCTCGCGATCCGCGTGAACAACCGGCCGGTCGATCCCATGCCGTTCCTGGAGAAGTACAGTCGGATGACGAAGAAGGAATCCGACGTGGCGAGTTCGAAGCGCGAGGACGAACCGGGGTCCCGGATCGAGGACATCGTGCCGTCGACCGATCCGCGGGATCCGGGCGGGCCTCGGGAAGGCGCCCAGCCGCCGGTGACGCCGGCGCCCGGCCCGACGGAGGTTCCGACGCCGGTGCCGACGCCCGCGCCGGTGCCGACGCCCGCGCCGGTGCGG
>JAPSIU010000322.1 GCA_031178565.1 Leucobacter sp.
ACGAACCGGAGCAGCACGCGCCCGGGCTTCCCGAGCCCTCCGGCCCCGGAAGCTGGGACGGCACCGACTTCACGGCGCGGGAGTCTTCGCGAGCGCCGAGCGGATCGGTGGAGGCCTACCTCGCCGGGGTGCGGGAGGCGGGCCGCCGCATCGCCCGCGGCGAGGCGGAGAAGATCGTGCTCGCGCGTCAGATCGAGGGGACGATCGCCGCCGACTCGGACCTGCGCGTTCCCCTCCGCAGGCTCGCCGAGCGCTACCTCGACTGCTGGACGTTCGCCGTGGACGGACTCGTCGGAGCGAGCCCCGAGACGCTGATCCGGTCCACCGGCGGCGCCGTCTCGGCCCGTGTGCTCGCGGGCACACGGGGCCGGCACGTCGACGACCCGCATCGCGACGGACACGCCCGCGACGAACTGCTCACGAGCGCGAAGGAGCAGCACGAGCACGCCTTCGCCGTGCAGAGCGTGGTGACGGCGCTCTCACCGCACGTCCGGGATCTGCGCACCAGCGAGGAGCCGTTCCCGCTCAGGCTCCCGAACGTGTGGCACCTCGCGACCGACCTGGGGGCCGCGCTCGGCGAGGAGAGCTCGTCGATCGAGCTCGTCGGCGCACTGCACCCGACGGCGGCGGTCGCGGGAACCCCGACCTCCCGCGCGGTCGACGCGATCGCCGAGCTGGAGCCCTTCGACCGCGGCCGCTACTCCGGAGCGGTCGGGTGGATCGACGCGGCCGGCGACGGGGAGTGGGTCATCGCGCTCCGCTGCGCCCAGGTCGGTCCGGCCGATCCCGCGATGGGCGAGCGCCGTGTCGTCGCGAGCGCCGGCGGAGGGATCGTCGCCGGGTCCGATCCCGAGCACGAACTCGAGGAGACGGTCTCGAAGTTCCGGCCCGTCACCGAGGCCTTCGCCCACTGACCGGGACGGCCGGCCCGGCGAGGCGGCCGGGCTACCCCGGCCAGCGGAGATCGGCCGTCGCCTCGAGCCTCGCCCGCTCGGCGGCGACGTCGAAATCGGGCTCGGGCCACTCGGGTCCGAGCTCCTGGAGCGCGGCGATGACGATCCGCTGGACGGCGACGCGCGCGTACCACTTCGCGTTCGCCGGCACCACGAACCACGGGGCGTGCTCGGCGTTCGTGCGCTCGATGGCGGTCTGGAACGCCTCCATGTAGGCGGGCCAGTGCACCCGCTCGTCGACGTCGCCCGGGTTGTACTTCCAGCGCTTCTCGGGGTCGTCGAGCCGAGAGAGCAGGCGCTCGGCCTGCTCCTCCGGTGACACGTGCAGCATGATCTTCACGATCCGCACGCCGTCGTCGGCGATGCGGCGCTCGAAGTCGATGATCGCGCCGTAGCGGCGCTCGATCTCCTCGGGCCCGGCGAGCCCGTGGACGCGCTGCACGAGCACGTCCTCGTAGTGCGAGCGGTCGAAGACGCCGATGACCCCCGGGCCGGGGACGCGCGGCTCGACCCGCCACAGGAAGTCGTGCGCGCGCTCCTCCTCGGTCGGCGCCTTGAACGCGGTGAGCGCCAGCCCGTACGGCTCCGTCTGGGAGAAGACGTGATTCACGATCCCGCCCTTGCCCGCGGCGTCCATGGCCTGCAGGACCACGAGCAGACGGCCTCGCGCACCGAGTCGGCTCTGCGCGAAGAGCTTCTCCTGCAGCCCGCGCAGGACCTGGGCCTGCCGCTCCAGCTCATCCCGTCCGAGCTGCTTGTCGGAGTCCGTCCCCGGCGTGGCGTCCGGATCCACGTCGCGCAGTTCGAAGCCCCGGCCGACCCGCAGCAGCCGGGTCGGATCGTCGGTCCAGAATTCGCTCGCCATGCCGCCCCCTCGTCCGGATGCTCCCACTGTACGGGTCAGTCGACGCACCCGCCCACGCCCCGCGACCCTCACCGCGCCAGCGGCACCTCGACGAGGCTCGGGCTCGTCACGGGCTCGGTGAGGAGGCGCTCGAGCTCCCCCCGCGTCTCGACGCGCCGGTACTCCCACCCGTAGCTCTCGGCCAACGCCTCGAGGTCCACCCGCTGGGGCGTGTACATCACGCGGTCGAAGTCCTCGCGATCCGCGGATCCCGCGACCTCGAGCCCGTCGAAGATCGTACCTCCGCGGTCGTTCCCGACGAACAGCTGGATCCGGGGCCGCTCCTCCCGCTCGGGAAGCAGGAGCGACCCGGCGTCGTGCAGCAGTGCGAGGTCCCCGAGGAGCACGCGCGTAGTACCCGCGGCCTTCGCGGGCTCCTCGGCGGCCTGGCTCGCGACGGCCACGCCGAGCGCCGTCGCGACGGTGCCGTCGATTCCCGCGAGTCCGCGGTTCGAGCGCACCTCGAGCTTCCGCGCGGGCGCGATCGCGTCCAGAGCGCGGACGATCCGGGAGGCCGCGAGGAAGATCCGGTCGTGCGGCCAGGTGGCCCGCCACACGCTCTCGGCGAGCAGCTCCCGGGTGATCGGCTCGCGCATCGCCGCGACCTCGGCTCGCGCGTAGGCGCTGCGCTCCTTGTATCCCGTGGCGCGCGCGGCCTCGAGATCGGGCTCGTGCACCGTGGTGCGCTCCCGTTGCAGGCCTCGGTCGGCGACCACCCAGAGCCCCAGCCAGCGCCTGAGGGTTCTCGGGTCGTGGTCCTCCGCCACGACCGCGGACCGCACGACGAGGGCACGGCGGGCGGGGTCGAAGTGCTCCACCCCGTCGCCGACGTGCGGGTCCACCACGATCACCTCGACGTCATCGCGCCGCAGCAGCGCCGGGACCTGGCGGGTGAGCGTCGGGTGTCCGAACACGATCGCGCGCTCCACGAGCCCCCCGACGCCGGGGTCGTCGAGCAGGGTCGCATACGCGGAGATCGCCTCACGGCCGAATCGGGCCCCGCTCACCACCTCGGCGAGCAGCGGAAGCCCGGCCGCGCGGGCGAACGCCTCCGCTTCCTCCCCGGCGTCCTCCCCCGCCACGACGACCGCGAGCGAGTCGCCCCGGTGCCGGTACACCCGCTCGTGCGGATCCGGCGCCTCCCGGTCCTGCAGCGGGTTCCCGGCGTCCTCGGCGTCCTCGGCGCGGCGGGCCTCCGCAGCGGCGGCTCTGAAACCCTCGGCGATCATGCCGTCGAAGCCCGCGATCCCCGACAGCGGCTCGCGGAAGGCGAGGTTGAGCTGCACCGGCCCCGCGGGCGCCTCGCCGCGGAAGCCGCGGGCCGCGACGAGCGCCGATGCTGCGAGGAACCCGGGATCCCGCATCGGATCGGGGGCCCGCTCCTCGCCGTCCGATGCCCCCGCGTCGGGCGCCGGCACGTCGAGCGACAGCCGCGTCACGGCGTCGAAGATGCCGGCCTGCCTGGTCGTCTGGTTGCTGCGGATCCCGCGCAGTTCCTCCGGCCGATCCGCGGTGAGCAGCAGCAGCGGCACGCGCCCCTCGTGCGCCTCCAGCACCGCCGGGCCGAGGTTCGCGACCGCGGTGCCGCTCGTCACGATGACCGGGGCCGGCAGA
>JAPSIU010000323.1 GCA_031178565.1 Leucobacter sp.
CTACACCGACAACCAGGGGCAGCAGCGCACCTCCCTCGACCTCGAGGTCGAGGAGGTCGGTCCGTCGCTCCGCTTCGCCACGGCGCAGGTCACACGCGGTCAGTCGCGCGGCCAGGTCGGCGGCTTCGGCGGATCCGGTGGATCCGGTGGATCCGGTGCTGCTCAGCCCGCGGGCCAGAGCAACTGGGGCAAGCCCGCCGCACAGCAGGACAACCCCTGGACCAACTCCGGTCAGGGCGATTCCGGAAGCTTCGGCGGCGGCTTCGACGACGAGCAACCCTTCTAGACAACTTCTTTCTCGGGCGCCCGAGATACATCACGAAAGAGACCAATATGGCAGGCAAGTCCAGCGGCGCAGGCCGCAAGCCGGGTCGCGGCAAGAACGCTAAGATTGTCGCACCCGCGAAGAAGCAGACCGTCGGCGTCATCGACTACAAGGATGTCGCGACGCTCCGCAAGTTCATCTCTGAGCGCGGCAAGATCCGCGCCCGCCGCATCACCGGCGTGTCCGTCCAGGAGCAGCGTCTGATTGCGAAGGCCGTGAAGAACGCCCGCGAGATGGCTCTCCTCCCCTACGCCGGTTCCGGCCGCTAAGGAGTAGAGCATCATGGCGAAGGTAATTCTCACTCACGAGGTCCAGGGCCTCGGTTCCGCCGGTGACGTCGTCGACGTCAAGACCGGCTACGCGCGCAACTACCTCGTGCCCCAGGGCTACGGGGTGCACTGGACTCGCGGTGGCGAGGCCCAGGTCGCGCAGCTCCGCGCCGCTCGCGACGCCCGTGCGCTGGCCTCCGTCGAGGACGCCCAGGTGCTGAAGGCGAAGCTGCAGGAGGGCAAGATCCGCCTCGAGGCGAAGACCGGCACCGGCGGACGCCTCTTCGGCTCCGTGAAGCCGGCGTCCGTCGCCGCGGCCGTGTCCGAAGCGGGCATCGGCGAGATCGACAAGCGCAAGATCACGCTCCCGGCGATCAAGTCGACGGGCGAGTACAAGGCGATCGTGCACCTCCACGAGGGTGTCGACGCCGAGGTCACGCTGCAGATCATCTCGCAGCGCTAGTTCCTCAATCGCGCCTCGATGGGGCGACGATCCTGTTCCCGGATCGTCGCCCCATCGGCGTTTTCGGGTGCGGTTTCCCAGCGGATCCCCGCTCGGCCGCCGTCCGGCCGAGCGCTGAACGGACGATGAACGGCGGCGTCCGGATAGCCGCCGCACAGGGCACGGGCGGGCGGCTCTGAGGTGCGACTTGTCCACATGCCCGTGGTCTCCGGAAACCTCAAGCTCTACCTGAGACTTGAATAACTTTTCGCATGTGGAAAGTGAAAATACCCGATCACGGCGATAAATATTCGGGTTCTCCACTTCCTCTCCACAGCTTGTCCCCAAGCCTGTGCAAAACAACCCGCTCAAATCGGAGAGTTATGCACCGAGTTATCCACAGGCGCCCGAGCCGCGGGTTTGGGGCTCGAAGCGGACACCCATACCGTGAATGTCAGGGGTCTGCGGTCTGATCGTTCAGTAACAGATCCCGTTTCATCGTGAAGGAGAGACCGAGTGTCGATTGCACACCTGGGAATCCCAGATCCCTTCGTCGAGGAGTCCTCGCGCGGGCACGAGCGGACACCCCCGTACGATCTGCTCGCCGAGCAGAGCGCCCTCGGTGGAATGCTGCTCTCGAAGGACGCGGTGGCGGATGTCACCGGCCTGCTGAAGGGCAACGACTTCTACGTGCCGAAGCACGAGGTCATCTACGAGGCCATACTCTCCCTCTACTCCCGCGGCGAGCCGACCGACGTGATCACCGTCACCGACGAGCTCACGAAGACGGGAGACCTGCAGCGCGCGGGCGGAGCCGAGTACCTGCACACCGTCACGAGCATCGTGCCCACCGCGGCGAACGCAAGCTTCTACGCTGAGATCGTCGCGGAGAAGGCGCTCCTGCGGCGCCTGGTCGAGGCCGGCACCCGCATCGTGCAGATGGGCTACGCCGGCGAGGGCGAGGCGATCGACCTCGTGAACGTGGCGCAGTCCGAGATCTACGGCGTCACGGGCGAGAACCAGGGCGAGGACTACGTGCCGCTGTCGCTCGCGGTGGACGCCGCGCTCGAGGAGATCAACAAGGCGAACGGCGCCGCCGGCGGCATGCTCGGCGTGCCGACGGGCTTCAGCGAGCTCGACGCGATGACGAACGGCTTCGCCGGAGGCCAGATGATCATCATCGCCGCGCGCCCCGCCATGGGCAAGTCGACCCTCGCGCTCGACGTCGCGCGCAACGCGTCGGTGCACGCCGGCGCCACGACCGTGTTCTTCTCCCTCGAGATGGGGCGCGCCGAGATCGCCATGCGTCTGCTCGCGGCCGAGGCCACGATCCCGATGCAGACGCTCCGCAAGGGCGCCCTCGACAACCGGGATTTCCAGAAGCTCGCCGCCACCCAGGCGAGGATCGCCGAAGCGCCGCTCTTCATCGACGACAGCCCCAACCTCACGCTCGTCGAGATCCGCGCGAAGTGCCGCCGCCTCAAGCAGCAGCACGGCCTGAAGATGGTGGTGATCGACTACCTCCAGCTGCTCTCGAGCGGAAAGAAGTCCGAGAGCCGCCAGCAGGAGGTCAGCGAGTTCTCGCGTGCGCTCAAGCTGCTCTCGAAGGAGATCGACGTTCCCGTCATCGCCCTCTCGCAGCTGAACCGCGCCTCCGAGCAGCGGGCCGACAAGATGCCCGCGATCAGCGACCTCCGCGAGTCGGGATCGCTCGAGCAGGACGCCGACATGGTGATCCTGCTCCACCGAGAGGCCGTCGGCGACCGCGACAGCCCGCGCGCGGGCGAAGCGGACTTCATCCTCGCCAAGCAGCGCAACGGCCCCACGGGCACCGTGACGGTCGCGTTCCAGGGCCACTACTCGCGCTTCCAGGACATGCCGAGCGGAGTCTGAATCTATGGCGCATCCCGCAAGCGTAGATGCGCAACTCATGGCGCATCCCGCAAGCGTAGATGCGCAACCCATAGCGCGTCCGTCAAGCGTAGATGCGCGCCCGACACCACCGCGCGGCCCGGCCATCGCCGCCCGCTCGCAGCCCAGAGCGGTAGACTTGTGAGGTGCGGGAAAGGGGAGTCATGGAAGCTGCAGTATCGATGACTGCGGGTTCGACGACCTCCGAAGTCCTCCCGTCCCGTCCCGTGCGGCTGCTTCGCGTGGCGGTTCTGCTGCTCGCGGGCCTCGGCATCGCGTTCACGGCGACGATGCACGGCCGGCTCGGCTTCGACCTCGGCGTCACCTCGGCGGTCCTCGGCGCGATCGGCGCGTCCCATCTCGTGGAGTGGTTCTCGCTGCGCGGCCGCGGCCGCAATGCGGTTCCGCTGCTGCTCGCCATCGTGGCGATCGCCTCAGCGGTGTTGCTTCCGGCCACGGCCTCCGTCGGCGGCTCCGTGCTCGGCTTCGCGATGGTGATCGCCGCCTGGGCGCAGGTGCT
>JAPSIU010000324.1 GCA_031178565.1 Leucobacter sp.
TCGGCCGCGGGCTTCGACGCCTCCGACTCGATGCGCCGCAGCAGCGGCCCCGAGCTGCCGGTGACGACGTCGACCTTGACCGCCGGGTCGTGACTCGAGGCCGCGTCGGTGACGACGCCGATGGTCGTCTCGTTGTTCGAGCTGTACATGACGGCCGAGAGGGCATCGCCTCCGCCCTCTCCCCCGCCGCCGCCCGAGCAGCCGGTGAGGAGGAGGGCGGCTGCGGTGACGCCGGCTCCGATCTGTGCGAGGGTGCGAATTCTCATAAGGGTGCCTTTCAGTGGGCCAGCTCGTCGAGCTGCGCGGGTGTGATGGTGAGGGGAGGGGGCGCGACCGGCGGCCGCGCGGACGTCAAGTGAAGAGCCTGATCTTGAAGACTCTCGTGGCGATGAGGATCGGCACGATCGCGAGGAGGATGAGGATGAGACCGTAGGCGGCCGCCTGCCCGTTGAGGCCGGTGCTCATGAGCTGGAACACCTTGATCGTGATGGTCTCCCTGCCGGCGGAGTACACCACGAGCGAGGCGGAGAGCTCGCCGATGATCGTCACCCAGGTGAGCACGGTCGCGGCGGCGATCCCGGGGACCATGAGGGGCAGGACGACCTTGACGAACGACCTGAAGGGCGGCACGCCGAGGCTCACGGAGGCGTCCTCGAGCGAGTCCGGGATCGCGTGGAGCGTGGCGGACGCGTTCCGCACGCCGTGCACGAGGCGGCGGATCACGAACACGAGCACGATGATCGACGTCGTTCCCGCCATGGGGAGGAAGCTGCCCGATCCGAACGTGGTCATCATGCCGATGCCGAGCACCGTGCCGGAGAGCGCCATCGGCAGCATGACGAGGTAGTCGAGGGCCGGGGTGAGGAAGGTGTGCTTCTTCACGATCAGCACGGACACCACCACGCTCACGATGACGCCGATGAGGCAGGCGAGGCCGCCGAAGGCGATCGTGTTGAGAATCGGCTGGGGCTCGCGGGTGAGGACCTTCACGACGCTGTCGAGCGAGAACTCGCCCCAGCGCAGGACGGGGCCGCTGGAGGCGGTGAAGGCCATCACCGTCACCATGACGAGCGGGAGCGTGGAGGCGATGAGGATCACCGCGGCGATCAGGGAGAGCACTGCACCGCTCGCGCCGCGGAGCTTGATCGGCACCCAGGATCGGCCCTGGACCATCTCGTACTTCTTGCGCCCGACCGTGAGGCGCTGGAAGAACAGGACGAGCGCCACGATCACGATCGCCACGGTCGCGAGCGTCGACTGCATCAGGGGATCGCCGCCGGTCTCGGCCAGGAACGCCTTGTAGGTGAGCGGGGCCAGGAGCTCGACCTTGCCCCCGATGATCGTGGAGGTCGCGAAGTTGCCGATCGTGAGCGTGAAGACCACGATCGAGGTGCTCGCCACGGCCGGGAAGATCGCGGGGATCATGACCTTGAAGCGCGCCATGAGCGGCGACGATCCGAGGCTCATGGCTGCCTCCTCGAGCTGCGAGTCGAAGCTCTTCAGAGCGGCGAGGGTGCCGAGGTACACGTAGGTGTAGTAGAGCAGGGGGAGGATCAGGATCAGGCCGCGCCAGCCGTACAGGGTGGGCATCTCGATCTCGAACGTCTCCCGCACGAAGCGCGTGAGGAAGCCGTTGTTGCCGAGGAACATCAGCCACGCCTGCGTCACGATGACCTCGGGCACGAGGATCGCGGTGACCGGGAGCACCGCGATCACGGCCTTGCCCCAGAACGTGAACCGGGCCGTGAAGTAGGCCAGGAACACACCGATCCCCGTCGCGATCACCGTCACGATCGCGGCGAGCAGCAGCGTGTTGCCCACCGCTGTCGGGTACTGGGGATCGCCGAAGAACTCGGCCCAGCCGGCGAACGGGTTGCCGCTCGCGCCGGAGAACGACTTCAGCAGCACGTTCAGGATCGGCCAGGCGACGAACAGCAGCGCGAGCGCCACGGAGGCGATCGTGAGCGCCAGCCACGGGGAGAAGCGACGGCGGCGCTTCTCCGCCTGGACGATCCGGTAGGCCTGGGTCTCCGGGGCCCGGGACTCGGGGGCCTGCACCTGCTGCGCGCTCACGAGGCCATCACCAGCGTCTCGCGCTCGGGGAACAGCACGGCCACCCGCTCCCCCGCCGCGAAGCCGCGACCCGATGCCGCCTCGGAGGTCTCGATCTCGGCGCCGTTCGCGAGGCGCACCCGGTGCTGCTGCCGCTGCCCGAGGTACTGCTGCCGCACCACCTCGCCCGCCACGGCCGTCATCCCCTCGCCCACGGGCTCGCCCGCGGCGAGGAGCCGGAGGTGCTCGGGGCGCGCGATGGCGTACGCCTCTCCCGCCGCGAGCTCCGTCCGCCGCACACCCCGCAGCGCCACCTCGCCGAGCGAGACCGTAACGGCCTCTCCCGGATCACCCGCGGACGCCTGCGACACCGTCACCGGCAGCACGTTCGCGGCGCCGATGAAGTCGGCCGCGTACGACGAGACGGGCACCCGGTAGATCTCCGACGGCGATCCCAGCTGCTCGATGTCGCCCGATCGGAACAGCGCGATCCGATCCGACATCGCGAGCGCCTCCTCCTGGTCGTGCGTCACGAAGACCGTCGTGATCCCCAGCTCGCGCTGCAGATCCATGATCGACTCCCGCACCTGCAGCCGGAGCTTCGTGTCCAGAGCCGACAGCGGCTCGTCCATCAGCAGGACCGACGGGCGGATCACCAGGGCGCGCGCCAGCGCCACGCGCTGGCGCTGACCGCCCGACAGGGCGCCCGGGTGACGGTCGGCGAACGCCTCCATCCCGACCCGCTCCAGCGCCTCCGACACGCGCACGGCGATCTCGGCGCGCGGCGTCTTCCGCGCCTTCAGGCCGTACGCGACGTTCGCCGCGACTGTCTTGTCGGGGAACAGCGCATAGTCCTGGAACATCATGCCGATGTTCCGGCGATACGTCGGCACGTTCGTCACGTCACGGTCGCCGAACGCGATCCGCCCCGACGCCGGCGTGATGAATCCGGCGATCGTCCGCAGCAGCGTGGTCTTCCCGCACCCCGACGGACCCAGGAGGGTGAAGAACTCCCCGTCCTCGACCGTGAGGTTCATCCCCGAGATCACGGTGTTGTCGCCGTACGTAATCGTCAGATCGTCGACATGAATCGAAGTCATGGATTCCTCTCTCAGCCCCGTTGCTGGCTCCGGGACGCGTCAGTTGCGTCATCGGGAGCGGCTCTTGTAGATACAAGATACATGAAAAACGCTCGATTGCCTTCCCGGCGAGCGAGATTCTGCCGCGTTCACGACCGGAGAAACGCTCGAACAAAGCGTCGACCGTGCATCGGTACGCCGTCTGAACAGGGATTCAATGGACCGGGAGGGTTTCGGTGCCGTCCGATCCCGTCCCTCATATCGGCGCGTCAGAAATATAAAGTATTCATAACTACTTCCGGAAACAGCCCCCGAGGCG
>JAPSIU010000325.1 GCA_031178565.1 Leucobacter sp.
GCTCCGAGCAGCCCTGCTCCGACCCGGGCTGCTCGGAGCGAGCGCGTGGATCGAGTGCGCGACGTCTCGAGATCCAGACCGCCCGCTCCCCGCCGAGAGCCTCGACGAGTTTCGCAACCGTTCGTTCGGTGGGCAGTCGTCGCCCGGTGAGCGCCTCGGAGATCACACTCTTCGAGATGCCGATATGGTGGCTGAGCGCCGCGAGCGTGGGATCCCCCGCTCGTCCGCGCAGCTCGCGGAGATCGGCGGCGAACTGCTCCACCGTGTCCACTGGGGGCTCAGCCACCGGATGCGATTCGACGACCATGGAAGTTCTCCAGTTTTCCTTTCGAAACCGGGCTCCGGAACCCCGAACGCGGTTTCGATGCATCAGCTTTCCCCCAACAATATGCGAGCAGCAGCGGTACGGACGTCCCTTCCCCGGCATCGCGCAAAAAAATCTGAGATGGGCGTTTTCGAAGATTCCGTTCGGGTTCCGAACACGGCCCCGGCAGCGCCGTCGGAGCACCGCACTACGCCAGATACCGCCCGACGCGGGGAATGCGCCGGATCGCGACGGCGACGAGCAGGCTCGGGATCAGGACCAGCAGGGTGAGCACGGGCACCGAGATCAGCGGGGTCGCGAACTCGGTGGTCAGACCGGACTGGCGGTAGACCCACTGGAAGAACGGGTGCACGAGGTAGATCCCGAAGGAGTTCCGCGCGATGCAGGCGACGAATCGGGATCCCCGGCCCGACAGCTCGAACCGGTCGCCCCACGCCCGCGCGAGGCAGAAGAGCGCCACGGAGACCGCCGCCACGCCCGGGGTGAGGAACCCGAAGAAGAGCTCGTCCCAGTGCCCCTCCGCGCGCGAGATCAGCAGCGTGCCGATCCCCGTGCCGACGGCTCCGGCGACACCGGCGACGGCGATCCAGGCCAGCTTCCGGGCCTCCGGTCGCCAGCGGCTCAGCAGGAAGCCGAGGAGGAAGTACGCGGAGTAGCCGAGCACGATCTCGAGTTTCATCGCTCCGAGCACGTCGCCCAGCACCTCGCCCACCACCGGCAGGCGCTCGAGCAGCGGGAGGACCGAGGCGAACGGCAGTGCGAGCGCCACGAAGTACCAGGCGGCCCGCCGGTCCCGCGCGATGATCCGCAGGATCGGCACCGCGAGATAGAGGCCCGTCAGGGCGAGCAGGAACCAGAGGTGGAAGTGCCCCGTGAAGAAGCGGGTCACGAGCTCGGGCAGCTCGCGGCCGCCGCCCGGACCGTAGACCTCGACCAGCGCGAAGAACAGCGACCAGGCGCCGAACGCCGTGAGCAGTCGCGGGATGCTCCTGCGGAAGAGCGAGCGCCGCGTCACGTCGCGCTCCGGCGCGAGGAAGAGGGCGCCCGAGATCATGAAGAAGATCGGCACGCAGAAGCGGAGCAGACTGTTGATCCAGGTCAGGGCGTCCCATCGGGGGCTGTCGATCGAGATCGCGTGCCACTCGGTGATGGCCGCGTGGATCATGACGACCGAGACGATCGCGACGACCCGCAGCACCTCGAAGTACTGCACGCGCGCCGCCTGCATCGTTCGGCGGCCGACTGCTCCACTCACCCTCGCATGCTAACGCGCGGGGCCGGGCGGCGGCTGACCGGACCCGCGGCGGCCAGGAGCCTCAGAGGTGCCGGGACTACAGTTGCGCGAACCGGACGTGTCGCACTCCGACCGCCGGACATCGGCCCCCGTGCAGCGTACGACAAGGAGAAGAAGTGCCCGAGACCTCCGCTCCCCTGGTCAGCGTCATCATCCCGGTGTACAACTCCATGCCCTATCTGACGGCCACGATGGAATCGATCCTCGCCCAGGATCTGAGCGATCTCGAGGTGATCGCCGTGGACGACGGCTCCACCGACGGCTCGGGATCCGAGCTCGACCGCTTCGCGGAGATCGACGAGCGGATCACGGTGATGCATCAGCCGAACAGCGGATGGCCCGGGACGCCGCGCAACCGCGGACTCGAGCGCGCGCGCGGCGAGTTCGTGCTCTTCATGGACGCCGACGACACGATCGCGCCGCACGCCCTCCGAGCGCTGACCGAGATGGCCGCCGAACGAGACGCGGACATCGTGATCCCGCGGTTCGAGGGTGTCGCCGGAAGGAGGGTGCAGTCGCTGTTCCTCCGTCACCCGCACGGCGACATCGGCCTCCCCCGGGCGATGGAGACGCTGTCGCCGCAGAAGCTGTTCCGCCGCGAGATGATCGAGCGCGACGGGCTCCGGTTCCCGGAGGGGCGGGTGCGGCTGGAGGACGGCATCTTCGTCACGCGCGCGTACGTGCTCGCCCGCCGGATCGTGTTCTACGGGAGGGACCCGCTCTACTTCATCGCGCTGCGCGACGACGGCAAGAACATCTCCGCGAGCCCGATCGACCCGGAGAACTACGTCGGATCGTGCCGGCGGATCGCGGAGATCCTGATCGAGGGCGTCCCCGACCCCGCGCGAGCCGAGACCCTCGTCCGCCAGTTCTTCACGCGCAAGGGCCTGCGCTTCTACGCTCCGAAGCGCTGGCTCGCCATGGACGACGAGCGACGGCGGCGCTGGGCGGAGCTGCATCGGGAATTCCTCGCGGATCTCGTGCTGCCCGAGTACGACGCGAGGGGCGCCAACCCCACCGACCGCCGCAAGATGCGGCTCATCAGAGCTGGCGATGTCGCGGGACTCGACGAGCTGATATCCGCGGAACCCGCTCTCCGGCACACGGCCGGCCTCCTCGGCGCCGACGAGGTTCCGGGCGGGGTCGAGGTGTCCGTCGAGCTCGCACCGGCGGACTCCGGAT
Source organism: Leucobacter sp. (assembly GCA_031178565.1). Taxonomy (GTDB): domain Bacteria; phylum Actinomycetota; class Actinomycetes; order Actinomycetales; family Microbacteriaceae; genus Leucobacter. Next base: position 2,802 of record JAPSIU010000325.1, read on the forward strand.
CCCTACTCAGGGAGGCGCGGATCCCCTCCGCCGTGCGGCTGCGGGCCGCGGATCTGCTCCATCGCGCTCTGCGGCCCTCGCTGAGATGGCGTGCCGGCCGGGGCGCGAGCCGCCGGCTCACGCGCGCGGTGGCGGGACCGGCGCCGAAAGCGCACCTCGTGCTCGCGGGCAGGAGGGTCGGACGCGGTGTGTCGATTCCGGGGCGGATCACTGGTCACGCGCGGGAGTCGGGAGCACTCCGTTACCGGTTCGTGCTGCCGCGACGACTGCTCGGACGCTTTCACGGCGACCGCGTCGATCTGTGGACGGTGGCGGAGGTGCGGCCCGGGTTGAGCGGAGGCCAGGTCAGGGTGCGATCGGCCGCCCCCGCGGGGAGTCGTGTGAGCGGCATCCGCGTCTACTCCACGAATCGGGGCAACGTGAGCCTCGACCTGCGCGCGAAGGCCCCCAAGTGACGGTAGCCCGAGGCGAGCGGGCTACGAGGCGAGCGGGCTACGCGGCGAGCAGGTCGAGCGCCCGCTGCAGATCGGACGGATACGTGCTCTCGAACACCACCGCGTCACCCGTCCCGGGGTGTCGGAAGCCGAGTCGCATCGCGTGGAGCCACTGGCGGGAGAGCCCCAGCCGCTCGGAGAGCGTCGGATCC
>JAPSIU010000326.1 GCA_031178565.1 Leucobacter sp.
TCGGCCTCGTGAGCGACGCGGCCGATATCGGCCGTCTGGTTCTTGTCGATCTGGGACGCGAGCAGGTCGACGCGGATCACCGTACCGCCGGCCTCGAGTCGCGGCACCCACAGCTCGGCCTCGCCGAGCTTCGAGCCGACGACGAGCAGCACGTCGGCCTCCTGCGCGATCCGGCGCCCCGCGGCGAGCCGCAGGTTCGAGCCGACCGCGAGCGGGTGGTGCTCGTCGAGCACACCCTTCGCGTTGAGGGTCGTCACCACCGGGGCGCCGAGGCGCTCGGCGAGCGAGCGCAGCTCATCGACCGCGCCGCGCGAGCCGCCCCCCGCGAGGATCACGGGGCGCCGGGCTCCGGAGAGGAGCGCGGCGGCCTCGGCCACCGCCGCGGCGTCGGGCGCTGCGGGAGCCGTGAAGTCGCGGGGCGCGGTGGCCGACTCGGGGAGGTCGGTCTCCTGCTCGAGCACGTCGAGAGGTACCTCGATGTAGACGGGGCGGGGACGTGTCGTCGCGAAGAGTTCGAAGGCGTCGTGCACCGCGGTGACGGCCTCTTCGGCCGAGCGCACGCGGCGGCCCCACTCGACGATCGCGGAGGCGGCGCCGAGCTGATCCTTCGTCTCGTGCAGCGTGCCGTTGTCGGCGAATTCGGCTCCGAGCGCCGGGCCGGGGGAGAGCAGGATCATGGGGCGCGACTCGCAGTAGGCGGTGCCGGCTGCGGAGAGCGCGTTGAGCAGGCCGGGGCCGCTCGTCGTGATGACGACGCCGGGCTTGCCGGTCTGCAGCGACCAGCCGTCGGCGCCGTATCCGGCTCCCTGCTCGTGGCGGGTGGTGACGGGTCGGATGCCGAGCGCGCCGAGCGGGCGGTAGAACTCGAGGTTGTGAGTGCCGGGGATGCCGAAGACCGTGTCGACGCCGTAGCCTCGGAGGGCCTCCATGACGACCCATCCGGCCGTGCGCTTGGGGGTGGTTTCCATGCTGTTCCTCGTGTTCGTAGGTGTGGGAGCTCGGGATGTGGGAATGGGTCGCCGCGCGTCGAGCGCGGCGACCCATTCCGCGGGGACTAGCGCTCGGGGTTGTCGATCGTCGTGGTGTCGGTCCGCGCCGTGAACGACCCGGTGACCGGCGCGGCGTCGGAGTGCTGCGGCGCGAAGCGGACGCCGATGAAGGCCGAGAGCGCCAGCACGCCGAAGAACCCGACGACGGACCAGAAGTTGCCGTCGGTCGCGATGAGCAGCGCCGAGGCGATCGCGGGCGAGAGGCCGCCCCAGACCGCCGCGCCGATGCCGTAGGACAGCGACATCGAGGTGTAGCGGGACTGCGGGCGGAACATCTGCGCCATGAGCGTCGACAGGGGCGCCCAGGCGCCGCTGAGGGTGACGCGGATCAGGATGACGAACAGCCAGATGAGCCCGATGTTCTTCGCCTGGATCGACAGCACCAGCGGGATGATCACGATGAACGACGGGATGATGCCGAGGTACATGACCATCTTCGGGCCGATCTTGTCGCCGAGCGCCGCGAGGGGCAGCGTGATGATCAGCTCGACGAGCGAGGCGATCGTCATGGCGCCCAGGATGATGGTGGGATCGAGGCCGATCTCGGGGGTGTCGGCGTAGCTCTGCACGAAGGTGGTCGCGATCACGTAACCGCCCGAGGACATCGCGATGATGCAGAAGCCGAGCAGGATCGGCAGCCAGTTGTTCTTCAGCGCGAAGATGAGCGGTGTGGACTGGTCGTGCCCCTCGACCTTCTCGGCGAATACGGGGGTCTCCTCGACGCGGTAGCGCACCCAGAAGCCGACGGCGATGAGCACGATGCTGAAAAGGAACGGTATGCGCCAGCCCCAGCTCAGCAGCGCGTCCTCGCCCAGCGCGGAGAGCGCCCAGAACGCGCCCGTCGCCATCATCGCGCCCATCGGGTTGCCGACCTGCGTGAATCCGCCGTAGAAGGTCTTCCACTTCGGCGGTGCGCTCTCGACGGCCATGAGGCTCGCGCCGCCCCACTCGCCGCCGACGGCGAGGCCCTGCGCCATGCGGCAGAGGATCAGCAGGATCGGGCCCCAGATGCCGATGGTCGCGTAGCCGGGCAGCACGCCGACGAGGGTCGTCGCAACGCCCATGAGGATCAGGGTGATGGTGAGCGCCGGCTTGCGGCCGAGCTTGTCGCCGACGTGGCCGAAGATGATGCCGCCGATGGGGCGCATGAAGAAGGCCACTGCGTACGTGCCGAAGGAGGCGAGGGTGGCGAGCGCCGGATCCGCCTCCGGGAAGAACACGTGCGGGAAGATGAGCGCCGCCGCGGTCGCGTAGACGTAGAAGTCGTACCACTCGATCGAGGTGCCGACGAGGGCGGCCATGCCGCCTCTCAGCGCACGTTTGTGGGAGTTCGGCGCAGCGGCCGTTGAGGTGGACATGTGAGCTCCTTTGCTGGATGCCGTTGGGAGGCGGAGTGGGTGAAACGGATGAGAGGGGAGGGGCGGCCGGTCGGCCGCCCCGTGGCCGGCGGCGGATCAGCGCGCGTAGGCGCGCTCGCCCCCGATCCAGGTCGAGGCGATCCCGACGGTCGCGAGCTCGGGGACGGGCGTCTCGTGCGGGTCGCGGTCGAGCACGGCGAAGTCGGCGCGCTTGCCGACCTCGATCGAGCCGAGTTCGTCCTCGCGGCCGATCGCGCGGGCCGCCGAGATCGTGTGTCCCCGCAGCGCCGTGTCGAGCGAGACGGCGAGGTCGTCGGATCCGAGCTGCGTACCGCGGCGCGTGATCCGTGACACGGCGGCCTGAACGGCCTCCATCGGGCGGGGGTCGGCGACGGGGGCGTCGGAGGAGATCGTGACCGGCACGCCCGCGCGCTCGAACTCGCCGAGCGGGTTGAAGCGCTCCCCGGGGGTGCCGATGGCCTGCTCGACGCCCTCGCCCCAGTTGTAGTGGTGCTGCGGCTGGTTGACGGGGTAGATCCCGGCCGCCGCCATGCGCTCGATCTGCTCCGCGGTCGGCAGACCGCAGTGCTCGATGCGGTGGCGGGCGTCGGCGTCGGGTCGCTCCGCGAGGGCGGCCTCGATCGCGCTGATCACCATCTCGAGCGCGGTCGGGGACTGCGAGTGGGTCGCGGTCTGCAGGCCGACGCGGTGCGCCTTCTTGATGAGCTCGGTGTAGTCGCCGGGCTCGTGGTAGAGCTGACCCGTGCGGCAGGGATCTCCGACGTAGCCGTCGGGGAAGTAGGCGGTCCAGCCGCCGAGCGTGCCGTCGGAGTAGAACTTGATCCCGGCGAAGCTCAGGTACTCGTTGCCGAACTGGCCGTGCAGGCCCATCTCGATGGCCTCGTCGAGGAGGTGGGAGAGCAGGTACATGCTGATGCGCATCTTGAGATCGCCCGACTCGGCGAGACGGAGGTACATGTCGAACTCGCGGGCGGCGTCACCACGATCGGCGACGCCCAGGTGAGCCGACGCGAGTTCG
>JAPSIU010000046.1 GCA_031178565.1 Leucobacter sp.
GTTACGGCCGCCGCGAACGGGTCGGCCGTAACCGGGCTGCGCACGTTCGAACAGGGCACGCCGCTCTGGAACCTGCGTTTCCGCGGCGAGGCCGCGCCCGCTCTCATCTCCGGGGTCGCCGCGCACAGCATCGGCAGGATGCCGAACCTCGCTACCTCGGGAGTGGGTGTGGTGCTCGGAACACTCGCGCACGCGCAGGGCTGGCCGGTCCCGATCGGCGGATCCCGGGCCATCGGCGACGCCCTCGCGGCCGACCTCCTCGTGCACGGCGGCCGCATCGAGACCGCCCACGCGATCGAGGACGCGAGAGAGCTCGACGGCTTCCGGGTGAGGCTCTTCGATACTTCGCCGAAGGGGCTGCTGAGGATCGCCGGAAGATCCCTGCCGGCCCGGTACCGGCGAGCACTCTCGCGATTCCGCTACGGCGACGGGGCCAGCAAGGTCGACTTCGTGCTCGACGGGCCGATCCCGTGGCGGGATCCCCGCGTCGCTGCGGCGGCGACCGTCCATCTCGGGGGGACCCGTGCCGAGAGTGCGGCGGCCGAGCTCGAGGTGGCGCGGGGGAGACACCCCGAGCGGCCCTATGTGCTGCTCGCGCAGATCGCGGACTTCGATCCCGCGCGCAACCCGGCCGGAGTCAACGCCGTGTGGAGCTACACGCACGTGCCGAGCGGCTCCGACGCCGACGTCTCGGAAGCGGTGATCGCGCAGATCGAGCGCTTCGCACCGGGATTCCGCGACCGGATCGTCGACTTCCGGGTGATGACCGCGGCCCGGCTCGCGAATTACAACCGCAACTACCACGGCGGCGACTTCAGCGCCGGCGCGGTGACCATACCGCAGCTGATCGCGAGGCCGACGGTCTCCGTCGACCCCTGGCGCACGCCGGCGAAGGGCATCTACCTCTGCTCGTCGTCGGCGCCCCCGGGCCCCGGCGTGCACGGTCTCCCGGGCTGGTACGCCGCACGCTCCGCGCTGCGGCACGAGTACGGGCTCCCGGAACCGGACCTCGGTCTGGGCTGAGGCTGATTCCGCCCGGGCTTCGGCACCGAGCCCGCGGGAGGCCGCGGCTTCAGCCCGAATGGGGGTCGTGCAAGCGGCGCAGCCCGCCCGCGGAATCAGTCGTTCCGCGTCGAACGGCGAAGCCGGGTGGCGCGAGAGCGCCGGAGTCCCACCGGGGTTTCGGGGCCGCGGGGCGCGTGTGCGCGGAGTACGTCGGGATCCGCCCCGACTTCCACGGATTCCGCAGCCCCCGCGCACCCGACGGCGGAGCCGGAAGCGCAAGACTGTGTGTGTATCACGACGAAGATTGCAAAGGAGCGACGTGGCATCGACGACACGGATGATTCACCTCGGCTCGCGGGAGCGACCGAAGCGCGGATCACTGCTGCTGCTCATCCCCGGCGTCGCCTCGGTCGTGCTGCTCGGGATCCTCCCCCTATTCATCGTCGCGCGGAACAGTTTCGCGACCGCCGACAACTACGGGGGCATCACGGGCGGGTTCACGCTCGAGCACTATGTCAAACTGCTCGATCCGGTCTACTCGAAGACGCTGCTGTACTCGCTCGGCCTCGGGCTGCTGAACACACTCGTCTGCCTCGTGATCGGGTACCTCACCTCGTACTACATCGTGTCCCGCCCGGAGGGGCGCCAGGGATTCCTCCTGCTGCTCGTCATCATCCCGTTCTGGACCGACTTCCTCGTCCGCACGTTCGCGTGGATCACCATCCTCGGCTCCGGCGGGCCGATCGCCGGTGTGCTCGGGATCTTCGGGATATCGGGCTTCTCGATGATCCCGAGCAATGTCGCGGTGATCCTCGGATTGCTGTACGCCTTCCTCCCGACCGCGATCTTCCCCATCTACGCGTCGATGCGCTCCATCGACGGCTCGCTCAAGGAAGCCGCGACCGACCTCGGCTGCGGCTGGTGGGGCGTGCACCGCCGGGTGATCCTGCCGCTCAGCAGCCCGGGCATCCTCGGTGCGGCGCTGCTGACCTTCATCCCGACGATGGGCGTCTTCGTGATCCCGGTGCTCCTCGGCGGCGGGAAGGATCCGCTCGTCGGAAACCTGATCGTGACCCTGTACACGGAGTTCCGCAACCAGCCGATGGGGGCCGCGGTCTCGATGGTGCTGCTGGTGCTCATGCTGATCTCGATGGCGCTCGTGGGGTTCGGATTGAAGCGCGCGTCGAACAAGAAGCAGGGAGCGTAGTCGTGGATCGCATCGTGAACGGGATCGCCCGCGGCGTCTTCGTCTTCCTGTACATTCCCATCGCCGCGGTCATCGTCTACTCCTTCAACGCGGCGGGGACCAGCACGCGCTTCGAGGGGATCACGCTCCAGTGGTACATCGAGCTCTTCCGCGACGGGGCGCTCATGCAGACCCTGCGGACGAGTGCGATCGTGGCGGTCATCACCGCGACCGTCGCCACGATCATCGGCGTCATGTTCGCGCTCGGCATGACCCGTTACCGCGGACGCGGCAGAGGCGGTCTGCTGGCGATGATCGCCCTGCCGCTCATCGTGCCCGAGATCGTGCTCGGTGTCGCACTGCTCAGCGTGTTCAGCACCGTGAAGATCCCGTTCGGGATCACCACACTCGTGCTCGGCCACCTCATCGTGTCGCTGCCGCTCGCCACCCTCGTGCTCATGAGCTCCGCGGCGATGCTGGATCCGAGCTTGCCCGAGGCCGCGACGGATCTCGGCTGCACCCCGTGGCAGACGTTCACGCGGGTCTACTTCCCCCTGCTCCGCCCCGCCGTCGTCGCGGCCTGGCTGCTGAGCTTCACCACCTCCTTCAGCAACATCGTCATGTCGACGTTCCTGAGCGGAGTGGGGTCGACGACGCTGCCCCTCGAGATCTACTCGAGCTTGAAAACGGGGCTGACCCCGAGCATCAACGCCCTCGGCGCGCTGCTGATCGTGCTGACGCTGGTCATCGTGCTGCTCGTCGGCGTGAGTCAGATGCGCCGCATACTCGTCGAGTCCCGCTCCTGAGCGCCGGCCGCGACGCACCTCCCATCCACACGAAAGGAACACTTCATGAAGAAGATCACACTTGCAGCCGCGGGCATCGCAGCCCTGCTGGCGCTGACCTCCTGCAGCGGCGGAGGCGCCTCCGAGGGCGAGGCCTCGACGGAGCTGAACGTGTACGCGTGGGCTGACGAGATCCCGCAGACGGTCTTCGACGCCTTCACCGAGGAGACGGGGATCAAGGTCAACGTCGACAGCTTCGACAGCAACGAGACCATGATCTCGAAGCTCTCCGCGGGGAATTCCGGCTACGACATCGTGGAGCCGAGCCAGTACGCCGTGCAGCAGCTCGTCGGACAGGAACTCGTCGAACCCCTCGACAAGTCGAGGATCGAGGGGCTCGACAACATCGCTGAGAAGTTCAAGGATCCGAGCTACGATCCGGGGCTCGAGTACTCGGTGCCCTGGGTGTGGGGCACGACCGGGCTCATGTACAACTCCACGTGCACCGGCGGCGAGGAGATCACGAGCTGGAAGTCGCTCTTCGACCCGAAGTGGCAGGGCAAGATCAACATGCTCGACAACATGCTCGCGGCCTACATCGCGGGACTCCAGGTGAACGGCTTCGATGCGGACAGCACCGATGAGCAGGAGATCGCGAAGGCGACCGAGTCCCTCATCGAGCAGAAGCCCCTCCTCGCGGGCTACAACTCGACGAACTACGGCGACCTCGTCGCGAACGGCGACGTCTGCATCTCCGAGGCGTGGGGCGGCACCAGCACGGCGAAGATCGTCGAGGAGAACGAGGACGTGCACTACGTGCTCCCCGAGGAGGGCGGAAGCCTCTGGGTCGACGGTCTCGCGATCGCGAAGGGCGCCCCGCACGAGGACGCGGCCTACGAGTTCATCAACTTCCTGCTGCGTCCCGAGATCGCCGCGATGGCGACCAACGACGGCGGCCTCGCCAGCGCGAACGCCGCGGCTCAGGAGCACATCACGGACCAGGGGCTGCTCAGCAACGCAGCCGTCTACGCATCAGAGGAGCAGGTCGCCAACGCCGACTTCATCGTCGATCCCGGAGCGGCGATGAAGTTCTACCAGGACGGCTGGACCCGCGTCAAAGCGTCCTAGCGTCCGACCATCACGAGATTCGAGCGAACGACGATTGAGGCCATGAACACGCAGACCACGTCAACAGCAGCACCGGCGGTCCGGATCGAGGGTCTGTCGAAGAACTTCGGCGACCATCTCGCGGTGCATCCCCTGGACCTCGAGATCCGGGAGAACGAGTTCTTCTCGATCCTCGGTCCTTCGGGGTGCGGGAAGACCACGCTGATGCGGATGATCACGGGGTTCGAGACCCCGAGCTCGGGCCGCGTGCTGCTGGGCGGGGTCGACGTGACCCGTGTTCCCACGCGGAATCGCGACCTCAACATGCTGTTCCAGAGCTACGCGCTGTTCCCGCACCTCACGGTGTTCGAGAACGTCGCGTTCGAGCTCCGGGTGCGGCGGGTCGCCAAGAACGAGGCGAACCGCCGCACCCGGGAAGCGCTCGAGCTCGTGAGACTCGCGCACCTCGGCGACAGGAAGCCCAATCAGCTGTCGGGCGGGCAGCGGCAGCGCATCGCGCTCGCGCGCGCCGTGGTCTCGGGACCGAAGGTGGTGCTGCTCGACGAACCGCTCGGCGCGCTCGATCAGCAGCTCCGGAAGGAGATGCAGATCGAGCTCAAGCGGATGCAGCGCGAGGTCGGCATCACCTTCGTCTACGTGACGCACGACCAGGAGGAAGCGCTCACGATGTCCGATCGGATCGCGGTCATGTCGGAGGGCGTCGTGCAGCAGGTCGCGGGCCCGGAGGACATCTACAACCGTCCCGAGACCCGCTTCGTGGCGGGATTCATCGGGAGCTGCAACCTGATCGACGTCTCGGTGCCGGCCGGTCGCGCCGGGCACGAGGTGCCGGTGCCGATCGACGGGGTCGGGTCGGTGACCGGAGTGCTCGCGGAGGATGTGCCCTCCGCGCGGCCGGGCGCTCTGCTGCTGCGGCCGGAGCGCATCGAGGCGCGTCGTGCGGGCGCCGCCGAGAACGCCGGCGGCGCGGAGGGCGATGGCGCCGCTCTCGCCGGGACGGTGGAGACGCTGACGTTTCTCGGCGAGGAGTGGCACGTCCACCTCCGGATCGGGGAGCGGCTCGTGAAGGTCTCCGTTTCGAGCCTCGTGAAGGAACGAGATCTGCCCGGACTCGCGATCGGCGAGGCGCTGCGCGTCTCGTGGAGGCCGCAGGACGCGAGGATCGTGGTCCGCTGAGCCGGGCCGGACGACCGGTGCGGCGCCGTCGCACGGTATCGAACGAGAACAGAAAGAGCAGGAGGTAGCTCCGATGAGAGTCGCCGTTGTCCAGACCTCTCCGGGCATCGACCCGGATGCGAACTTCGCGACGATTCGCCGGTTCACCGCCGAGGCGTCCGAGCAGGGCGCACGGCTCGTCGTCTTCCCCGAGGAGGCGATGCTGCTCGCCGACGACGGGATCAAGCCGCGCATGCCCGAGATCCTGAGCGATGCGTGGCCGCGCTTCGAAGCGCTTCTCCGGGATCTCGCACGGGAGCATCGGATCGCGCTCATCGCGGGCGGCTACGAGCCGAATCCCGAGGGGCAGCCGTTCAACACGATCCTCGCGGTGGGAGCGGACGGCGGCGAGCTCGCCCGGTACCACAAGATGCACACCTACGATGCGTTCGCCTACCAGGAGTCCGCCTACGTCACTCCCGGCGCCCTGCTCCCGCCGGTCGTCGACGTCGAGGGCATCCGGGTGGGGATCGCGAACTGCTACGACGTCCGCTTCCCCGAGCTGTTCCGGAGCCTCGCCGATCGCGGAGTCGACGTCATCTCGCTCTCCGCGGCCTGGGTCTCGGGCAAGGGCAAGGAGGAGCACTGGTCGGTGCTCACCCGCGCACGCGCGATCGAGAATGTGAGCTGGCTCCTCGCCTCGGGCACGGTCGGACCCGACTCGGCCGGTCTGAGCCGGATCATCGACCCGCTCGGCATCGTCGTCGCCGGGCTGAACGCGCACGACGAGGGCCTCGTGATCGCGGACATCGATCCGGAGCGCACGCGGAGCGCACGGGCCATGCTGCCCGCTCTCGAGAACCGACGCATCGAACTCGCCTACAGCGTGAACTGAGAAGAAGAGGACCATGTTTTTCCACACAGGAGAGATCCCCCGGCGGCTTTCGGCGGAACTGAGGGAGAAGCTCGGACGTCTGAGTTTCCCCACGCTCGGGCACTACCTCGAGGAGGGCTTCGTGGACCCCGGGGTGCGCCGCATCGTCGCGGGAGGCAGGCGCGTGATCGGGACCGCCTTCACCGTGCGCACGACGGCCACGGACTCGACCGCGCTGCATCACGCCGCCGGTCTCATCGAGGAGGGGCACGTGCTCGTCATCGACACGGGCGGCGACCGGCGGCACGCGCCGCTCGGCGAGGTCGTCGCCGCGCAGCTCGCGGCGCGGGGCGCGGCCGGCGCCGTGGTGGACGGCGTCGTCACCGACACCGACGAGATCGCGGAGCTCGGCCTCGCGGTGCACGCGCGCGGCACGAGCATGTTGACGACGAAGCTGCACGGGATCGACGCGGGCGGCGTGAACGTTCCCGTGACCTGCGGCGGCGCCGTCGTGCGACCGGGCGACGTCGTCCTCGCCGATGCGAACGGCGCTCTCGTCGTCCCGCTCGACGTGCTCGAGCGGATCGTGGACCTCGCGCTGGAGGACGACGCCGAGGAGCCGGGGCTCGTCGCCGACCTCCGGAGCGGGATGCCGCTCGGCAGCCTGACGGGCGCGAGCGACACGGTCTCCGCGCTGCTCGCGAGCGATACGCCTCAATAGGGCTCCCGCCCACCCCCGCTGCGGCGGGGTGCCGGTCCGCCGGACCGGTGCTCCACCGCGCCCGAAATCGAACGAATGAAAGGCAATCCATGCTTCTGAAAGCCGCGATCAACGGAGGCCGGCCGCTCGCCGAGCACCCGACCGTGCCCCGGACCACCGAGGAGATCGTCGAGGCCAGCCGCGCCGTGATCGCGGCGGGAGCCGACGTCGTGCACGCCCACGTCATCACCGAGGACGGCGCGCAGACGATCCACCCCGATGCGATCGGGAACTGGGTGCGGGCGATGCGCGCGGCCGATCCCTCGATCGTCATCGGCACCACCACCGGACTCTGGACGGTCTCCTCGCACGAGGAGCGGATGGCTCACGTCGCAGCCTGGCCCTCCGATGCCCTGCCGGATTTCGCGTCCGTCGCGTTCTGCGAGGAAGGCGCGGCCGCAGCCGCCGAGCTGGTGCTCGAGCGGGGCATGATCCTCGAGTCGGCGGTGTGGTCGATGGAGGATGTGCCCGCGCTGCTGGCCTCACCCGCACTGCATCGCAACGTGCGAGTCCTCATCGAACCGGAGACGGAGGATCCGGAGGCGGCCGTCGCGCAGTGCCGGGAGATCGCCGCGGTGATCCGGGAGGCGGGGGTGACCGCTCCGATCCTGTACCACGGCTACGACGAGACGGTGTGGCCCGTCGTCGAGGCGGCCATCGCGGACGGCTGCGAGACGCGCATCGGCTTCGAGGATGGAGTGCTGCTGCCGGACGGCACGATGCCGAGGGACAACGCCGACCTCGTTCGAGCGGTGCGCGCGCTGGAGGCGCGGAACTCCGCGGGATAGGGGGCGCACCGTGGAGCCGCTACCCTCTGTAGGGGACGGAGGGGGTGGCATGGTCGACGACCTGGACCGGAGGCTCATCGAGCTGCTCGCGAGGGACGGCAGGCGCTCCTTCGCGTCGCTCGCGGACGCGCTCGGCGTCTCCCAGTCCACGGTCCGCTCGCGGCTCGCGAAGCTCCGGGAGGACGATGTCATCACGGTCGTCGCGCTGTGCAACGCCCTGCTGCTCGGGCACCAGGTGGTGCGGCTTCTGCTGCGGGTGCGGAATCTCACGCCGCGGGCGGTCGCGGATGGACTCGTCGGGATCAACCAGATCAATCACGTGGCGCTCGTCGCGGGTTCCCACGACCTCTACCTCGAGGCGACCTGCCGCGACCAGCCGCAGTTGATCGAGCTGATGGACGAGATCCGCCGCCAGCCCGGCGTGGCGGCGATTCAGCCCATCATCGTGACCTCCCTCGCCAAGGACTACACGTGGGAGGGGCTGCGCGGAACGGCCGGGCAGAGCATCAGCGACCCCGACGGCGAGGCCGCGACCGGCGCGTGAGGTCGCGGTTCAGCTTCGCAGCGCTCGCGGCGAGGGCTCACGGAAGCCCTGCCACAGATAGGTGTCCTTCCGGACCTCGAGCACGGTGAGCGTCTCGAGGTCGGAGATCCCGCGGATGCGGCGCAGATCCTGCAGCACGATCCTGCCCAGGGCCTGCGCGTCGGGAGCCACCACGTCGAGGATGATGTCGTAGTAGCCGAGCGCGCACGCGACGTACTTGATCTGGGGATGATCCGCGAGCTGCTCGGCGACGCGCGCCACCGGCACCTCGGAGACCCGGATGCCGACGTGCGCGGCGATCCCGCCGATCTTCGTCTCGTCGTACATGCCGGCGACGTAGATGATGCCGAGGGAGACGAGGCGGTTGTACCGCTGCCTGACCGTCGGCTCGGAGAACCCGATGCGGCGGCCGATCTCGGAGAAGGACAGCCGGCCGTCGACGCGGAGCTGATCGATGATCTCGCGATCCACGTCGTCGAGGAACTGATCCTCTCGCTGCCGGTGTGCGTCCACGTCCTCAGTGTAGTGAGCGCTGCCCGCGAACGCTCGGGTTGAATGTCGTGGGCCCCGGGTAGCATGGACCCCGTGGTTGCCGCACTCTATCGCCGTTATCGGCCAGAAGCCTTCGCCGAGATGATCGGTCAGTCCCAGGTGACTGAACCGCTCATGACCGCGCTGCGCACCGGGCGGATCGGTCACGCCTATCTGTTCAGCGGCCCACGCGGCTGCGGCAAGACGACCTCGGCCCGCATTCTCGCGCGTTGCCTCAACTGCGTCGAGGGGCCCACCGACACCCCCTGCGGCGTCTGCCCCAGCTGCGTGGAGCTGAGCCGGGACGGCGGCGGATCGCTCGACGTCGTCGAGATCGACGCCGCGAGCCACGGCGGCGTCGACGACGCGCGCGACCTGCGCGAACGGGCGGTATTCGCCCCGGCCCGGGATCGCTTCAAGATCTTCATCATCGACGAGGCGCATATGGTGACGCCGGGCGGGTTCAACGCCCTGCTCAAGATCGTCGAGGAACCGCCGCCGCACGTGAAGTTCGTCTTCGCGACGACGGAGCCCGACAAGGTGATCGGCACGATCCGCTCGCGCACGCACCACTACCCGTTCCGGCTCATCGCGCCCGGCACACTCATCGACTACGTGCAGTCCCTCTCCGAGAGCGAGGGCGTACAGGTCGAGCCCGGTGTGCTGCCGCTGGTCGTGCGCGCGGGCGGGGGATCGGTGCGCGACACGCTCTCGATCCTCGACCAGTTGATCGCCGGCTCCGAGGGCGACCTGGTCACGGCCTCCCGCGCCGCCGGACTCCTGGGGTTCACGCACGCCGAGCTGCTCGACGACGTGGTCGCCGCCTTCGGCGCGCACGATCCCGCGGCCGCCTTCCGCGCCACCGACCGGGTGGTGCAGACGGGACAGGATCCCCGCCGGTTCGTCGAGGACCTGCTCGAGCGACTCCGCGACCTCATCGTCGTGAGCGCCACCACGGTCGACGGAGCCGCGGCCGTGTTCCGGGGTGTCCCGCAGGATCAGCTCACGCGCATGTTCGAGCAGTCCCAGAGCTTCGGACCGGGTGAGCTCTCACGAATCGCGGACGTCGTGAGCGCAGCGCTCGACCGGATGGCCGGTGCGACGGCTCCCCGGTTGCAGCTCGAGCTCATGGTGGCTCGTGCGCTCGTCCACGCCGGTGCTGCCCAGCCGCAGCCTGCCCAGCCTGCCCAGCGACAGGCCGCCCAGCCGCGGCCTGCGCAGTCGCAGGCAGCGCGGGCTCAGTCGGCGCCGGCTCAGGCTGCGCCAGCTCAGCCCGCGCCGCAGGTGCCCGCCTCGCCGGCTCAGGATCCGCTCGCCGCCCTGGCGGCCGCGAGGAGCGCCGCGTCCGAGCCGCAGGCGCCGAACGCGGCAGAGACTGCGGCGTCGATCCGCGAGTTCCTGCGAGAGGACGACAGCGGGTCGGCGTCAGTGCCGCCCGCGCCGCCTGAGACGAGCGCTCCGGCTCCTGCCCAGAAACCCCCGGCGCAGCCGGTTCAGTCGGCTTCGACGGAGGACCCGAGGCCGGCCGGTGAAACCCCGCATCCGAACGAGGGTGCGGCCGGATTCGGGCGGCCCATCTCGGCGGTGCTCAGCAGCTCGCAGATCGAGAGCATCGGCGGCGACCCGGCACCGAAGGCCCAGCCTGCCCCGGATGCACGAGGGACTCAGGCCTCCGCACCCCCGGCTCAGCAAGGAGTTCCGGCCTCGGCGCCCCCGGCTCCGGATCCGGCGGATCAGCAGCCGAGTCGTCCCGGTCAGACTCAGGCGAGCCCGGAGGCCGATGTCGGCGCGCAGGGGGCCTCTGCGACTCAGCCCGCCTCCCCGGACGCACCGGCGAGCGACGCCGATGATCCCGACGCCGCAGACGCGCCGCAGTCCGGATTCGACGACCTCATGGACCTGTGGCCGGAGCTGCTCGAAGAGATCCTTGAGAGCGACCGCGATGCGTGGAACGCGGTACGGGTGGTGCAGCCGCTCGCGCTCGACGGCGACGTGCTCACCGTCGGGCTCGCCTCGGAGTCCGACCTCGCCGCGTTCAAGGGGGTCGGCGCGGGCCCGCTGCGGGAAACGATCCTCGGAGCGACCGGCGTCAACGTGAAGTACAAGCCGAAGCGCGTCGCACAGAGCTCGGGTACAGCCGATGGGCGGCAGCAGGGCGCCGCTCGCGAACCCCGCCCCGCGGGCGCCGACGCAGAGGAGCCCCATCAAGCGCGCCCGACCCCGGCCGACGACCCCGTCGAGCGCGCAGTCGCCCGGCTGAGCGCGCTCGGACCGGCGCTCGCCGCGCCGGCCTGGGCCGATCCGCCACCGCCAGCTCCTGCTCCGATGCATCCGCAGAGCGAGGAGACCGAGCCCCAGAACCGCGCAGGAAGTACCCGGGCATCGGACCCGTCGGTGTCTGCGACCCCGGGAGCGGTGCCGGACTCCGGCGCGGAGGGGCCGGACGTGGAGGGGCCCGGCGCGGAGGAGCCCGGCGCGGAGGAGCCCGGTTCCGCCGACCTCGCCGGCGAACGCGCGGACTCGAATCCGGTCGAAGTCGCAGCGACCGACCCAGCGGCCCCAGCCGCTGTACCCGAGCCCGGCTTCGACCCGGGCGACTACGGGGATTCCTACGGCGACGACGACCCCTACGCGGACGCGGCGGGCGATCCCTACCTCGCCTCGGATGACCGGATGGATGTCCCACAGCCCGAGTCGACCCGAACGGAACCGGTTTCCGAACCGGCTCTGCCGGAATCATCGCAGCAGTTCCCGCAGCAGTCGCCGCAGTCCCCGCCGCCGGTCCGACCTCAACCCGAGCCCGCGGGCAAACCGCGCTCCGCTCCGGCCTTCACCCGTTACGGCGAGGCGGTCGTGCGCGAGGTGCTCGGCGCCCGTTTCATCGAGGAGCGACCGCTCCCACCACGTATGGAGGCGTAGCCCGTGTACGACGGAATCATCCAGGACCTGATCGACGAGTTCGGCAGGCTCCCGGGCATCGGCCCGAAGTCGGCGCAGCGGATCGCCTTCCACATCCTGCAGACGCAGAACTTCGACGTCTCCCGCCTCGCCGAGCTGCTCACGGAGGTCCGCGAGAAGGTGCGGTTCTGCGAGGTGTGCGGCAACATCACCGAGCAGGAGCGGTGCTCCATCTGCCGGGATCCGAGGCGCGACGAGACGCTCATCTGCGTGGTCGAGGAACCGAAGGACGTCGTCGCGATCGAACGCACGCGGCAGTTCCGCGGCCTCTACCACGTGCTGGGCGGCGCGATCAGCCCGATCGACGGCATCGGTCCCGACGACCTCAGCATCCCCGCGCTCATGCGCCGACTCGGCGCCGGCGACGTGCGCGAAGTGATCCTCGCCACCGATCCGAACCTCGAGGGCGAGGCGACCGCGGCCTACCTGTCCCGGCTGCTGACGAGTATCGAGGTGCCCGTTTCGCGGCTCGCGTCGGGTCTTCCCGTCGGCGGAGACCTGGAGTTCGCCGACGAGGTCACACTCGGCCGCGCCTTCGAGGGCCGCCGCCAGGTCTGACAGGCGCGCGGACGCGTGGGCAGGCGCACGTGGGCTCGCCCGACTGCGCGGGAACGCCGCGCATGCGCGGTCGGGTAGACTGATCGCTGGCGTAGACATTTGAGGAGGAACCCGCGTGGCATTGATCGTGCAGAAGTTCGGGGGTTCGTCCGTCGCCGACGCGGAGAGCGTGAAGCGCGTCGCGAAGCGCATCGTCGAGACCCGCAGAGCGGGAAACGAGGTCGTCGTCGCGGTGAGCGCCATGGGCGACACCACCGATGAACTGCTCGATCTCGCGGCCGAGTGCACGCCGATCCCGGCACCGCGCGAACTCGACATGCTGCTCACCGCGGGCGAGCGCATCTCGATGGCGCTGCTCGCCATGACGATCAAGGGCATGGGGCTCGAAGCGCTCTCCTTCACCGGGAGCCAGGCGGGCATGATCACCACCGCCGAGCACGGCGCGGCCAAGATCGTCGACGTCACCCCCGGGCGCGTGCGCGAGGCGCTCGACCAGGGCGCCATCGCGATCGTCGCCGGGTTCCAGGGATTCAGTCGCGATTCGCGAGACATCACGACGCTCGGCCGGGGCGGATCCGACACGACAGCGGTCGCGCTCGCGGCGGCGCTCGGCGCCGACGTGTGCGAGATCTATACCGACGTCGACGGCATCTTCACGACCGACCCGAGAATCGTGCCGCGCGCGCGCAAGATCGACGCGATCACGGCCGAGGAGATGCTCGAGCTCGCGGCGGCGGGCGCGAAGGTGCTGCACCTCCGCGCCGTCGAATACGCGCGGCGTCACGGCGTCGTTCTGCACGTCCGATCCTCGTTCTCGGACGAGCAGGGCACCATCGTTTACGACCCCGAGAAGGGGCACCCGGAGGGAGTTCAGATGGAAGAGCCGGTCATCACAGGTATTGCCGCTGAGAAGAGCGAGGCCAAGATCACGGTCGGCGGCGTCCCCGACGTGCCCGGCAAGGCTGCCCAGATCTTCGAGATCGTCGCGAAGACCAACGCGAACATCGACATGATCGTGCAGAACGTGTCCGCCGCGCAGACCAATCGCACCGACATCTCCTTCACGATCCCCCTCGGGGACGGCCGCAAGGTGATCGAGGCGCTCGAGGCCGAGCGCGAGTCGCTGGAGTTCGAGAGCCTGCAGTACGACGACCAGATCGCGAAGGTCGCGGTCGTCGGCGCGGGCATGCGCACGAGCACGGGCGTCTCCGCGCAGCTGTTCCGGGCGCTCTTCGAGGCCGGCATCAACATCGAGA
>JAPSIU010000047.1 GCA_031178565.1 Leucobacter sp.
CTACGACAACATCACGCAGGCGTTCGGCAACACCCCGCTCGTGCGCCTCAACCGAGTCACCGACGGCGCGGATGCGGAGGTCTACGCCAAGCTCGAGTTCTACAACCCCGCCGGCAGCGTGAAGGATCGCATCGGCATCGCGATCATCGACGCCGCGGAGGAGTCCGGCGAGCTGAAGCCCGGCGGAACGATCGTCGAGGGCACGAGCGGGAACACCGGCATCGCGCTCGCGTTCGTCGGCGCGGCGCGCGGGTACCGCGTGATCCTCACGATGCCCGAGACCATGAGCATCGAGCGACGCAAGCTGCTCGCCGCCTACGGCGCGGAGATCGTGCTCACCGAGGGTCCGCTCGGCATGAAGGGCGCCGTCGCGAAGGCCGAGGAGATCGCAGCGTCGACGCCCGGCGCGGTCCTGGCCCAGCAGTTCGCGAACCCCGCGAACCCGGCGATCCACCGCTCCACCACGGGTCCCGAGATCTGGAACGACACCGACGGCACCGTCGACATCCTCGTCTCCGGGATCGGCACCGGCGGCACGATCACGGGCGCCGGCGGGTACCTCAAGGAGCAGAATCCCGACGTGAAGATCGTAGCCGTCGAGCCCATCGATTCCCCGCTGCTGACCGAGGGTAAGGCGGGCCCGCACAAGATCCAGGGCCTCGGCGCGAACTTCGTCCCCGACATCCTGGACCGCGAGGTCTACGACGAGGTGATCGACGTCACTCTCGCCGACTCGATCGCCAAGGCGCGCGCGCTCGGCACCGACGAGGGCATCCTCGCGGGCATCTCGGGCGGGGCCGCCGTGTGGGCCGCCGTCGAGGTGGCGAAGCGCCCCGAGAACGCCGGTAAGAAGATCGTGGTCGTGGTGCCCGACTTCGGCGAGCGGTACTTCTCGACCGTGCTCTTCGAGGACCTCGAGGTCTAACACTCCTCTCGGCGGGTCCGACCCGCCCTGGCACCCGGAGAATCCGCCCCGCCTCGTCCGTGTTCGACCCGCTCCGAAGCGGACGAAGCGGGGCCGGTTCCCAGATCGATCCGAAAGGACCACGTGAGCATCTTCTCCCGCATCCGCGAGGACGTCTCGGCCGCGCGCACGCGCGATCCGGCTGCCCGGGGCGCGCTCGAGGTGTTCGTCGTCTACTCCGGCCTCCACGCCGTCTGGTGGTACAGGATCTCGCACGCGCTCTGGAATCGCGGATTCCGGTTCCTCCCCCGCGCGATCTCGCAGCTCACCCGTTTCTTCACCGGTATCGAGATCCACCCGGGCGCGACGCTCGGCCGGCGCCTCTTCATCGATCACGGCATGGGCGTGGTGATCGGAGAGACCGCGATCGTGGGCGACGACGTCCTCATCTACCACGGCGTCACGCTCGGCGGCACCGGGCACGGCAAGACCAAGCGCCACCCGACGGTCGGCGACCGCGCGGTGATCGGCGCCGGCGCCAAGCTGCTCGGCGATATCGAGCTCGGCCACGACTGCGCGGTCGGATCGAACGCGGTCGTCGTGCACTCCGCTCCCCCGTGGACGACGCTCACCGGGATCCCGGCCCAGGGCCGCCCGCGGCGCGGCGCACCGCGGGCGGAGCAGCCCGACATGGCCGACTTCTACGTGATCTGAGGTCGGCGGCGGGGCCGCGACCTCGGCGGATCCCGCGACCTCGACCGACGGCGATCCGCCCCGGCTCCCTATGATCGAGGGCGTGAACCTTCCTCCCTCCGCACCCCTGCAGGAGCGCGTGCGTGCGCTTCTGAGCGACATGTATCGCGGGTACCTCGCGGGAAACCGCTCCGCCATCGATCGCCACCTCGCCCCCGACCTCACGATGTTCGACTCGGCGAGCCCCGGACTCGTCTCGGGAATGGACGAGCTCGATGCGTTGCGCGCCGGCCGGGGTTCCGACGAGGCCGGCGCGTTCACCGAAACGGCTCTCGCCGTCGAACGGCTCGAGGCCCGCCGCATCGGGAGCGTCGTGTCCGCGCAGTGGTGGCTGCGGGTCGACGCCGTCGACGCCGCGGGAGCCAGCGTGATTCCCGAGCTCACGCGCAACTCCGCGGTGCTCGTCGAACGCGATGGCGCGCTCCTCATCGCGCACCTGCATGAAGACGTGTGGCAGCCGCTCGGCGGGCTCGCCGCCGGCACGCCGCCGGACCTCCCGAGGACGGCGCCCGCCCTGCGCGACGAGAGCTAGCGACTCGCACACCCGCTTGTCACACGCAGTGCACGCCGCCCTGCCGCCGTACGCCGCCGACCCGTACGCTCCCTCCTACGACACGATTGCAGGAGGATGCATGGGGTATCGAGTAGCGATGGACATCGGCGGGACCTTCACCGATATCGTCGTGCACGACACGGAGAGCGGCGGGCTCAGCGCTTCCAAGGCCGACACCACACCCGGCGATCTCACCGAGGGCGTGCTCGCCGCGATCGCGCAGCTCGAGGTCTCCCCTTCGGAGATCCTCTCCTTCGTGCACGGCACCACCCAGGGACTCAACGCGCTCCTCGAGCGCCGCGGCTCGAGAACGCTCCTCATCGCGACGGAGGGCATGGGCGACGTCTACCGCATCGCGCGCGGCAACCGCACCCGGATGTTCGATATCCACTACCGCAAGCCCGAACCGCTCGTCTCCGGCGACGACACGGTCGAGGTCCGCGGGCGGCTGCGCTACGACGGCAGCGAGCTCGTACCGCTCGACGCCGCATCCGTGCGCGAGGCCGCTCGCTTCGCCCGCGAGGGCGGTTACGAGGCCGTCGCCGTCTGCCTGCTCTTCGCCTACGCGAACGATGCGCACGAACTCGAGGTGGAGCGAATCCTCCGCGAGGAGCTCTCCGAAGACGTCGTCGTCGTGCTCTCCCATCGCGTCGCGCGCGAGTGGCGGGAGTACGAGCGCACCTCCTCGACCGTGCTGGAGGCCTACACCGGCCCGGTGGTGCAGCGCTACCTCGAGCGGGTCGAGGAGCGCTTCGAACACGAGGGGATCCGGAGCGGGGTGCAGGTGATGCAGTCCTCGGGCGGCATCGTGGGTGCGGACTACGCCGCCGCGCACCCCCTGCAGACCCTGCTCTCCGGTCCCGTCGGCGGGACGGCCGGCGGCGTCGCGCTGATGTCGATGCTCGGCCGTTCGCACGCGATCTGCATGGACATGGGCGGCACGTCCTTCGACGCCTCGCTCGTGATCGACGGCCGGCCCGACATCTCGACCGACGGCCAGGCTGACGGATTCCCCGCGCTCATGCCGCTCGTGAACCTGCACACGATCGGCGCAGGAGGCGGCTCGGTCGCCTACTCGGAGGCGGGCGCGCTCCGAGTCGGCCCGCGCTCGGCAGGATCCCAGCCGGGTCCGGCCTGTTACGGGCGCGGGGGCGACGAGCCGACCGTGACCGACGCGAACGCGGTGCTCGGTCGGGTCGATCCCCTGCGCTTCGCGGGCGGGCGGTTCTCCCTCGACACCTCGGCGGCGGAGCAGGTCATCCGTCGGCTGGCCGCGGAGATCGGCATGGACGGCACCTCACTCGCCGAGGGGATCCTCGACATCGCGAACGCGAAGATGGCGCAGGCCATCCGCACCCTCACCGTCGACCACGGGCGGGAACCCGCCGACTTCTCCCTCGTCGCGTTCGGCGGCGCCGGACCCATGCACGCCGAGGCCATCGCCCGAGAACTCGGGGTCTCCGAGGTGCTGATCCCCGAGTTCCCCGGAGCGTTCTCCGCGTGGGGCATGCTCGGCTCCGACGTGCGGCGCGACCTCAGCGCCCCGTACTACGTGCACGAGCAGCAGCTCGATCCCGCGGATCTCGCGGGGGTCGTCCGAGACCTCACCGGTCAGGCGGACGACGAGCTCGAGCGCCAGGCCGTCCCCGAGGAGCGCCGCCGCTTCGAGCAGGCGATCGATATGCGCTACGAAGGCCAGGACTACACACTGACCGTGCCGCTGATGCACGCGGATGAGCCCCTCGAGGGCGACTTCGTCCCCCGGATCGCCGCCCGCTACGGCGAACAGCACCGCCAGCGCTACGGGCACTCGACGCCGGACGCGGATGTCGAGTTCGTCAGCATCCGCGTCACCGGCTTCGGAGCGAACGAGTTCGGTCACCTGACGGGAGAGCGCTCCCCCGGAGGCGACGAAGCCGACCGCAGCATCACGGTCGTCTTCGACGGCGGACGGTGGGAGACGCCGATCCGACGCCGCGACTCGCTGCCGGTCGGCGAGAGCGTGCCCGGCCCGATCCTCGTCGTCGAGAACACGACCACGAGCGTCGTCTCGCCCCGGGCGTCGATCCGGCGCGAGGCGCTCGGCCATCTCACCATGGAGGTGCAGGCATGACCGCGATCGACCCCGTCCGCACGGAGATCATCCGCAGCGCCCTGCTGCAGGCCGCGGAGGACATGAACACGACGCTCATCCGCTCGGCCTACACGCCCACCATCTACGAGGCGAAGGACTGCGCCGTGGCGATTCTGGATCGCGACCACGAGGTCCTCGGGCAGTCGAGCGGCCTGCCCATCTTCCTCGGCAATCTCGAGGAGTGCACCCGCGACACCGAGCGCAGGTTCGGGCGGGATGTCTGGCAGCCCGGTGACGTCTGGGTGCTCAACGACGCCTACATCGCGGGCGCGCACTTGAACGACGTCACGGTCTTCGGACCGGTGTTCGAGCGCGAGAACGGCGGCGAGCTGATCGGCTTCGCCGCGAGCCGCGCCCACTGGATCGACCTCGGCTCGAAGGATCCGGGCGGTTCGATGGACTCGACCTCCATCTATCAGGAGGGCCTCCGCCTCGGCGCGACCCGGATCGTCGCCGACGGCGCTCCGGTGACGGCGGTCCTCGACCTGATCGCGAAGAACTCCCGCTTCCCCGAGCCCCTCCTCGGCGACCTCCGCGCTCAGACCGCCTGCATCCGCACGGGCGCCGAGCGCATGCGCGAGATCGTCTCGCGCTGGGGTCTCGACCTCGTGCACGAGGCGCGAGACGCGTTCTTCACCCAGACCGAGCAGCTCGAGGCCTCCGCCCTCCGGCGCCTGCCGACCGGCGAGTATCGCGCCGAGGGCTCCCTCGACAACGACGGGATCGACCTGGAGACCCCGATCCCCATCCGCGTGCGTGTGGAGATCGGATCGGACCGGATCCTCGTCGACCTCACCGAGTCGGCGGATCAGACGCGCGGCCCGGTCAACTGCGGCGCGGCGCAGGCCGTCGCCGCGTGCCGCGTCGCGTACAAGGCGCTGCTCAGCCCGGATGTCCCGTTGAACGGCGGCTCGTTCCGTCATCTCGACGTGCGGGTGCGCACGGGCTCCGTGCTCGCCGCGGTCGAGCCGGCGCCCGTCCAGTACTACTATTCGCATCTCGGCCTGCTCATCGACCTCGTGACCCGAGCGCTGTCCGAGGCGATGCCCGATGCCGTCGCGGCCGCGAGCTACGGCGATTCCCTCATCGTGCAGATGATGGGCGTGGATCCTCGCACGGGGCGCGCCTTCCTGTCGCAGGAGGCGACTGTCGGAGGGTGGGGGGCGTGGCGCGAGGGCGACGGCGAGAGCGCCCTCATCAACAATGTCAACGGGTCGCTGCGCGACATGCCCGTCGAGGTTCTCGAGACGCTCTTTCCGGTGCGAGTGGACCGCTACACGGTGAGACACGGCTCCGGCGGCGCCGGGGCCCGTCGGGGCGGTGACGGCGTGATCCGCGAGTACACGTTCGAGGCCGACCAGGATCTGTCGCTGTGGTGGGAGCGTTCCGTCACCCCAGCATGGGGGCTCTTCGGCGGCGAGGCGGGAGCGCCGCCGAGGGTCACGCTGAACCCGGGCAGCGAACGCGAACGTCGTTTCCTGAAGGCGAACGCGATACCGGTGCGCGCGGGGGACGTGCTGCGCTGCGAATCGGGGGGCGGCGGCGGCTACGGCGCGGCCTGACCTCGGCGACGATCGTCGATCATTCGTCGGGCCGCCACGTGGATCGCGAGCCGGTGCTGCGGATTCGCGGGATCGATCCCGATCGCACGGATCCGCTCGAGACGTGCGGTGACCGTATTCCGGTGGACCCCGAGCACTGAGGCGGCCTGCGCCGGACGATCGCTGTGATCGAGCGTCGCCACGAGCGTCTCGAGCAGCGTGCCGTCGCGGTCCGCGTCGAGCAGCGGATCGAGCAGCGCCCGAGCGGCCTGCAGAGGCTCCTGGCCGAGCAGGGCCGGGAGCGCCATCGCCGGATCGAGGTCCTCGCCGAAGAGCAGGCGCTCTCCCGCGGCGACGGCCACGCGAGCGGTGCGGATCGCCTCGTCGAGCGCGGTGGTGAGAGGATCGTCGGCAGCGCGCACGGCGGAGACGCCGACGGCGATTCCCGGCACCCGGCGGTCGGGCTCGGCGAGCGTTCGGACGGCGTCGTCCGAAGCGCGTCCGGCGGCGCCTTCGCGCACCGGAAGCAGTGCGACCCACGCATCGCCGTACGGCGCGGCGCGGACGGTATGGGACAGCTGCGCGATGCGGCCCTGCACGACGGCGTCGAGGGCGTCGGACCGCTGAGCCGCGGCCGAGACCACGGCGACCGCCCGATATCGCTCGCCCAGCGTCCACCCGAGCGCGGCGAGACGAGAGCGCAGCCGAACCCCCGGGCGGCCGTCAGCCGACAGGAGTTCTTCGAGGAGAGCCGCCGCAGCCCGGGTCTCCTCTCCGAATGCGATGCGTCGCAGTGCGGCCCACGCGGTCAGCGGGGCGACGGCGAGACGCCCCACGGTCTCCACGGTCCGAGCCTGGTCGGAGCGGCTCCCCCTGGCGACGGCGATCAGCCGCGCCGGTCGCTTGCGCGAGGGGAACGGTACGGCGAGGTCGAGCACCGCCGAACCGTGAGCCGTCGATTCGGCCGCGATCTCCGCGGAACCGGCGATCCTCGCACCCGCATGGTCGACGAAGACGAAGTCCAGGTCGGGCAGGAGCCGGCGGAGCGTCGCGAGCACGCTCCGCGGGCTCGCGGTCGCGACCCCGAAGGCGCGAGCCGCCGCGGCGAGCGTGCCCGCCTCCGAAGCCTCGTCGGCTGCGATGATCGACGCGACCCTCACGGCGGTGTCGAGCGGGCTCGCGTGGATGATGATGAGCGCGATGGAGAGGCGTTCGGCGAGCGCTCGCGCCTCGGAGGAGTGCGCGTCGCCCTCGGTCACGACGATGCAGGCCGCGGCGCGCTCCCACGCGAGACGAACCGCCCGATCGACGCGCCACGGTTCGTTCGCGGCTGCGCCGGCCAGCACGACGGCCGTATCCGGGAAGATGCCATCCAGCTCCTCGAGTTCGCTCACGATCCGAACGGTCTCCACTCGGGCCGTGTCCGGCCCGGTGACCACCGCGGGCAGGCCGAGCCGCGTGACGACTTCTCCGACGGTCAGGCTACGGGGCATCTCCGGCTCCTTCTCCGAGACGATCCGTCTCCTCGGTCCACGGTGCTGGAAGATCGACCGCGACGAGGTCGACGCGCATTCCGGGGAGGCAGCGATCCGGATCGAGCACCTCGCCGCCCTCCGAGACGACGATGAGCTCGTGCGGAGTACTGAGGATCGGCGCGCCGTCCGCGAGCACCGAGAGGTAGGCCCCGTCCGCGTCCACCCGGAAGCGCCGCGCCGGCCGCTCTCCCCGGGCCTGCTCGCGCATGAGCACGCTCATGCGGTCGTTCCCCGGGCACGGCGGTATCACCTCGGTGATAACGGCGCGAGCGATGATCCGGTGGGGTACGCCGGCGAGTTCGTTGCCCGGCCGCGCATCGAGGAAGCGGCTGATCGTCCCCGGGTGCGCGTGAGCCGTGAGCTGCCCGCCGGACAGCGGGTATCCCGCGAAGTACACCCAGCCTCCGCTCGCCGAGACGAGTCGCGGCACGATCTGCGCCACTCGTGCGGCCGGGGCGTCGATGACGACGAGTTCGCCGAACGGCGACACGACGGTGCACGGGCCGATCGGGACGCCCGCGCGCGTGAGCAGCGTGTCCTCCACGGTCGGTCGCACGCGGCCGCATCCGTCCGCATCGACGAGGTCGACGCCGAGCGACGCCGCGGTGGCGAGCGCGAGCACGGCGTTCTCGCCCGCGGTGTTGATCGGGATCACGCCGCGCACGTCCCGTCCCGTCGCCCGCTCGAGAGCCCCGATCGCCCGCTCCGGTTCATCGCCGCACGGCAGATTCTCGGCGAGTGCCGTCGGCGAGCCGACGAGGGTGACGACGGCGTAACCGCTCGCGGGATCGCACTCGTCGAGCGGGAGCAGCCGGGTCTCCCTCCGCGGAGCGTCTGCGGCCCAGTCTCCGAGAACGTGGAGCGCGGAGCTGTTGATCCCGCTCGCGAACGGTCGCGCACCCCGGATGAGCGCCGCGGCCTCCGCGGATCCGATGAATCGCGTCATCCGGGATCCCCCGTGACCGTCACGCGGACCGTCCGAACGGGATCGGTGACGTAGGCGACGCTCCTCGCCTCCACCGACACGACGTGCGACATTCGCGGGTCCGCGCCGGCCAGGACCGCCCGCGTCCGCCCCTCCTCGCCGAGGGCGACAACCGCTTCGTCATCGCCGGCGGCGCCTCCCGTCGCGCCGCCGGACACCACCCGCTCGACCTCCACCCGCACCCGGCCGAGCGCCGCGCCCAGTGCGATGGCGAAGCGATCGTCGATCTTCTCGGACTCGACGTCGCCGACCATCACCGCCTCGTGGCCCGGGCGTCTCCTGCGGAGCGCCGCCAGTGCGTCGTGGTACCGCGACTCCACCGAAGCCGCGCCGGCCTCGGGGTGCACCGTGACCGCGTCGATCGCGATGTGGTTGTGCGGGACACCCCACACCGTCCCGACATCCGCACGATCCGGGACCCCGTCGGTCACGCCGAACAGCTGCACCGACCCGCCCTCGAGAACCGCGAGCAGGAGATCGGCGCTGCCTCGCGTGCGCTCTGCGCCGAGGGCGGCCGCCCGTAACCGCGCCTCGACGGATCCGAGCGGCAGTCTGCAGAACTCCGCGGGACTCCCATACCCCCCGAGGCCGTGAGCGAATGCCACGGACATTCCCGGAAACGCCGCCGCTGCCGCGAGTGCCGTGCGCTTCGCCCAGGGGATCAGCCCCGCGTTCACCACGGCGCTGCTCTCGCGCTCGCGCATCCCGATCCCGCCCATCGTGTGCGCGAGGATCGTCTCGCCGTCGACGTCCCGGAGCATGCGCTCCACGCTCCGTTCGATGTCGGGCGCCGCGAGCGCGCCGGCTGCCGCGATGACGGTGCGTTCCGCTCCGCACCGGCTCAAGCGATCGTATTCAGCGAACAGCTCTTCTCTGCGGGGAGAGGCGCTCGCCGTGCCGAAGAAGTTCGTTCCGCCGGAGAGTTGCGCCACGCGCCCGGCGAGTCCGCTTCGCAGCTCATCCGGCCACGACGCCAAGGGGCCGAGCGCGGGCATCGTGCCCGGGGCGACTCGGATAAGGCCGACCCTCTCCAGTTCCAGATCCGCCTCGCGGGGCGCGATCGCGAGACGCACCTCGTCGAGCTCCTCGCGGACCGCTGTCGGAAGCGAGGACACCACGTCCGCGAGATCCACGGCCAGGTCGCCGCGAGCCGGCCGCTCGCAGCGCCAGTCCGTCGATCCGTCGCTGACGGCCACCGCGCGGATGCGGTGCTCCGTCACGTCGAGTCCGAGCTTCATCCTCCCATTCTCTCGTCTTCGCCCGGAGCCGTTACTCGAGCGGCCTGCCCTCGGTCTCGGGCAGCGGCAGCGCGGCGATCACCGTGATCACGAGGAAGACCAGGATGAACAGGACCGTCAGCGTGAACGAGACGGAGGCGGCGAGCAGCGCTCCGACGACCGCCGGAGCGAGGGCGTTGGAGACGAGCTGAGCCGAGGTCGCCCAGGAATACCCCGCGGCGCGCACGCGCGTCGGGTAGAACTCGCCGTTCCAGGCGTTCCAGACGCCCCAGCCGCCGAGGATGAAGAACGACATGATGAAGTTGGCGGCGTACAGCGACGGCAGGTCCCAGGAGTAGGCGAAGAGCACTCCTCCAGCGACCGCGCCGAGCACGAACACCACGAACGTCTTCTTGCGTCCGAGGCGCCTGGTCAGCCACGCCGCGACGAGGTATCCGGGGATCATGATCACTGCGCTCAGCGCCACGAAGCCGAGCGAGGCGTCGAGCGAGAGCCCTCGCTCCTGGAGAAGCGTCGGAAGCCAGACCTGGAGTCCCCAGTACCCCCAGTTGAACGCGAAGTTCACGACCAGCATGAGGAGCGTGCGCCCCACGAGCTCCCGCTTCAGCAGGTCGAGGGGATTCCCGGCGCGACGCGTCTCCTCCTCGTGGTGGAGCGTCTGCCCCGGCTCGAGCTCGACGCCGAGACGACGGAGCACGAGCAGGGCTCGATCATCCCGTCCCCTGCGCATGAGGAAGTGCGGCGACTCCGGCACCCAGAGCGCGACCACGATCACCCAGGCGCACGCGAGCGCGCTCGCGAGTGCCACCACTTGCCAGCCGAGGTGGTCGAGAGCCGAGGTCACCCCGATCGCGACGAGCATGCCGATGGGCCATCCGACCGAGAGCAGCACCGTGGCCCGTCCGCGATACCGCGACGGCATGAGCTCGAGGAAGTACGGGAACACGACGGTGTATGCGCCCGCGAGCGCGAAGCCCGAGAGCACGCGCAGTCCCATGAGCATCTCGTAGCTCGTCGCGAGCGGCACGATCGCCGCGATGATCCCGTAGGCGATGAAGCTGACGATGGTGACCGGCCGGCGTCCCACGCGATCCGCCAGAGGCCCCCAGATGAGAGCTCCGGGAATCATGCCGATGGCGACCGCCGAGAGGACGAGGCCGAGTTGGACGTCATCGAGACCGAAACTCTCCGCCACGCCCCCCGCGACGTAGACGAGGGCGAGCTGCTCCCACGATTCGATCACGAAGATCACGAAGAGCGCGATGGCGATCTTGACGTGCGCTCTCGAGAAGCGCATTCGCTCGTAGACTTCCGAAAGAGCGACTGGCGCTGAATTCCGGGTTTCCGCGACGGTGGTGGGTTCCAACGTGACTCCTCTGTCATGCGGGCTGGGTTCGGAGTCAAGATAGGTCACGGAAGAACCTCGCCCCTGTGCCGAGCGCCTCATCCGCACCCGGCGGACCGGGCGCGCCGCCCGGTCCGCCGCAGCAGCGGCCCGGCAATGCCCGCCCGCGCAGGCGCTCCCCGCCGGTCATCGCAGCCGGCGGCCGTGCTCCTCCATCCAGCGCTTCGTGCGCCGGTGCTCGACCGCGACCATCGTGAGCCCGAGCAGCCAGAACGGGATCTGCACGGCGAAGGCCACCCGGAACGCCCCGAGCGAGTAGTCCTCGGGCGACCCCGCGCCCTGCAGGTCGAGCACCAGGCCGACGAGCAGGATCACGAGCAGCGAGGCCGTGAACCCGCCCGTGTTCACGAGCCCGGTCCCGAACCCGGAGAAGCTCCGCGGCGTGTGCGAGCGGGAGACCTCGAAGGAGATCATCGACGCGGGGCCGCCGAGCGGCATCACGACGAGCAGGATCACCAGCAGCCAGACGGGCGGCACCCCCGGCCAGACGATCACCGCGATCCACACGAGCGCGATCGCGACCGTGATGCCGACGTTGATCCAGACCCGGCGCTCCAGGAAGCGCGAACTGATCGGTCCCAGCACGAGTCCGGCGAACATGGACGAGAGCACCGTCAGGCTGAGCAATCCGCTCGCGGCCGCAGGACTCAGCCCCACCCCGCCGATCAGGAACGGCGTGCCCCAGAGCAGCAGGAAGACGTTCGAGGCGAACGGGGACGTGAAGTGCACCCAGTAGGCGAGTCTGACGCCCGGGATCCGGAGCAGGCGGCGTGCGCGCGTCCAGAAGCCGAGGCCGGGGATCCTCGTCTGCTTCAGCACCGGGATCATCTCGGTCGCGGGCGGCGCCATCGCCGTGACGCTCGTAGTGGGCTCCCCCGCGAGGGAACGAGCATTCCGGCTCGCCTTCCCGATGCGACCCGTGAGGCGCTCGAGAGGAGTCCCATCCCCCGGGCGATCCCGGAGCACCAGCGCCACGAGCAGCGACACGAGGAAGCCGACAGCGGCGATGCCGAGGAACCCGCTCGCCCAGCCGAAGGAGCCCACGAGCAGCGCGAGCGGCACGACGGAGACGAGCTGGCCGGCCTGGCCCATGAGGCCCGTCAGCTGGCTGATCGTGGCCAGCTGACGGAGGGCGAACCACTCGGGCAGGAGCCGCATCACGCTGATGAACGTGCAGGCATCGCCGGCGCCGACGAGCACGCGGGCGAGGATCGCGAGGCTCACGTCGGCGACGGTCGCCATGATGACCTGGCCGACGAGCATCAGCACGCCGCCCATGAGGATCATGAGCGAGGCGCCGAAGCGGTCGAGCAGCACGCCCACCGGGATCTGCAGCGCCGCGTAGACCACCAGCTGGATCACCGGGAACGCGGCGAGCGTGGTGGCGTCGATCGCGAAGTGCTCCTGGGCCGCGGGTCCGAGGGCCGCGAGCGACGAGCGGTTGATGATCGCGACGCCGTAGGAGACCGCTGCGATGCTCCAGACCGCCCAGGGAAGCAGGGGTCGGACAGAGCGCATGGTGCCTATGCTAGTCCGTTCGCGCCGACCGGACCCACGGGCGCGGGCGCCCGTGGCGACGGCGATTCATCAGCGCGCGGCAGCGGTTCACCCGCGCGGCGGCAGCGGCGGGCCGTCCGGGAAGTCGCTGCGAGTGAGGTCGAGGAAGAGCGCGTCCTCCAGGTGCCCGCCGGGACGCACCTGGTAGTCGCGGAGCACGCCGATGCGCCGGAAGCCGAGCCGCTCGTAACTGCGGATCGCACCCTCGTTCTTGATGTTCGGGTCGAGGGTCACTCGCGTGATGCCGTCGGCGAACTCGGCGCGGATCGCGAGCGCGAGCGCCTCCTCGCCGATGCGGCGGCCGCGGAAGCGGGTGCCGATGAAGAGGTGCATCACGGTCGTCGGATACTCGGGATCCTCGCCGCGGAGCACGAACATCGCACCCGCGCACTCCCCGCCGACCTCGATGATGCGGGCGGTCTTCGGCTGGTCGATGAACTCGGCCCGCACGCGCTCCGGCGTGTAGCCGACCCACCAGAGTGCGACCTCGGGCTCGAGCAGGATCGCGGTCAGCGGTTCGAGGTCGGACTCGCGGGGCGCGCGCAGCGCGACCAGCGGGCCGACGAGAGGCTGCGGTTCCGGCAGTTCTGAGCGAGCGGAGCTGTTCATCCCGTCAGACTACCGGCTGCCGCAGCGCCTCGCCCTACTGCCCCAGTTCGGCGAGGCGCTGCTCCTCGTCCGTGCGGATGCAGGACTCGATCACGGGATCGAGCGCTCCGTTCATCACCTGGTCCAGATTGTAGGCCTTGTACCCGGTGCGGTGATCGGCGATGCGGTTCTCCG
>JAPSIU010000327.1 GCA_031178565.1 Leucobacter sp.
CCGGGAGCTGGTCGACGCCGGCGTGCGGGTGATCGGAGCTACGGACGCCACCGGAACCGTGCCGCAGGGGGTGTCGCCCATGTACAACATCGCCTCCGCGGTCACCCGCGTGGACGCGACCGGCGACCCTTCCCCGCACCGGCTCTCGGCGGAGGAGGCGCTGCGCATGTTCACCGACTGGTCGGCGCGGGGCCAGGGCGAGGGCGGGGTCAAAGGGGTGCTGCGCCCTGGCGCGTACGCGGACTTCGCGATCCTCGGCGAGAATCCCCTCCGCGTGCCCGCCGACCGGATCGCGAAGATCCCCGTGGTGCGCACCGTGGTGGGCGGAGAAACCGTCTGAGGATGGTGCAGACTGGGGGGATCGAGAAAGGACTTGCACCCATGGCGCACACCGGAGGAGACCTCGCGATCGTCGGCGCGCGACTGCGCACGAACACCGGAGAGGATCGCGGCGCGACCGCGATGCTGATCCGCGACGGCCGGATCGCCGTCATCGGCGGCGACGATGCGATCCGGAGCCCCGCGGCAGAGCACGGGATCCCGGTCCGCGACCTCGCCGGCGCCACGGTGACGCCCGGCCTCTTCGACTCGCACACCCACCCGCACTGGGCCGCGGACGTGACTGCGGGCGTCGACCTCGGCGGACTCCACACGGTCGCCGAGCTCCGCGAGGCGCTCGCCGCCGAGCACGAGCGGCTGCCCGAGGGCGCCTGGCTCCGCGGCTGGAACCTGGAGTACGAGCCGTTCGCGGAGACCGGCATGCGCGGCGATCTCCTCGCGGAAGTCGCCCCGGGCCGGCCCGTCGCGCTCATCTGCTACGACCTGCACACGGCGCTCGGCACGGCTCCCGCGCTCGCCGCGGCCGGCATCACGGGACCCCGGGACTTCGACGACGCGAGCGAGGTCGTCGTCGACGAGGCGGGCCGCCCGACCGGCGAGTTGCGCGAGCCCACGGCCTACAACCTGCTCTTCGACGCGGCGCCGAAACCGTCGCACGACGCCGAGCGCGACGCACTCCGGGACATGCTCCGCACGCTCGCGGCATCCGGGCTCACCGGCGGCGCGATCATGGACGGCAAGGATCGCACGGTCGAGCTGCTCGCCGAACTCGAGGATCGGGGCGAGCTGGACCACCGCCTCACCGTGCATCACTGGCACGCCGTCGGCGACACCGACGACGACGTGGCCCGCGTGATCGCCGGGAAGGACCGCCGCGGGCGGCTCTGGCAGACCGGGGCGATCAAGCTCTTCAGCGACGGCGTCATCGACACCGGCACGGCCTGGCTGCACACGGCCGACGCGTGCGGCGACGGCCGCGTCTCGTTCTGGCCGGACTGGAACCGCTACGGCGAGGTCGTGCGCGCCTACCACGACGCGGGGATGCTCATCGCGACCCACGCGGTCGGCGACTACGCCGTGAGTCGCGTGCTCGAGGTGTACGCGTCGCTGCCGCGTCGCGAGGGCCTTCCGTTCCACTCGATCGAGCACCTGGAGGTGCTGTCCGACGCCGACGTGGAGCAGCTCCGCGGATCGGGCGTCACCGCCTCGATGCAGCCGCTGCACATGCAGTGGCGCTCGGCGGATCACAGCGACACCTGGGCCGTACGGCTGGGCGAGGGCCGCGACTCCACGGGATACCGGGTGCGCGACGTGCTCGACGCGGGGGTGACGCTGACGCTCGGATCGGACTGGCCGGTCGCGCAGTTCGATCCGCGACTCGGGATGGCGTGGGCGCGCGGACGGCACACGCCCGGCGACGCCGCGGCCCCCGTCTTCGAACCGGAGCAGCGGCTCAGCGGCGAGGAGGCGCTGCTCGCGTACACGCTCTGGCCGGCCCGGGCGCGCGGGCACGCGGACCGCGGGGTGCTCGCGGTGGGCGCCGTCGCGGATCTGACGGTCTGGGGGACGGACCCCGTGGAGGCGGGCCCCGACGAGCTGCCGGACGTCCCGATCCGCCTCACCGTCGTCGACGGCCGGGTCGTCCACGAAGGGTAGGGCGGGAGAGGCCGGGCAGCCGCGCTACAGTCGCGCCACGATCCGGCCGAGCAGCTCGGCGAGGCGCGGCTCCGCGGCCTTCCCGGCCTCGAGCACCTCGGCGTGGTTCAGCGGGTCCTCGCCGATGCCCGCTGCCGGGTTCGTGATGAGCGAGAGCCCGAGGATCTCCATGCCGGACTGACGCGCGGCGATCGCCTCGAGGGCGGTGGACATGCCGACGATCTGACCGCCGATCGCGCTGAGGTAGCGGATCTCCGCCGGGGTCTCGTAGTGCGGCCCGGGCAGCTGCACGTAGACGCCCTCCTGCAGCGACGGCTCCGCCTCGCGGGCCAGCTCGCGCAGCCTCGACGCGTACAGATCGGTGAGATCGACGAAGTTCGCCCCCTCGACCGGGGAGGCCGCGGTGAGGTTGAGGTGATCGCAGATGAGCACGGCCTCGCCCGCCCCGAACGCGGGATCGACGCCGCCGGCGCCGTTCGTGAGGATCATGACGTCGGCCCCCGAAGCGGCCGCGGTGCGCACGCCGTGCACGACGGCGCGCACGCCGCGCCCCTCGTAGAAGTGGGTGCGGGCGCCGATGATGAGGGCGTGCTTTCCGGTCGGAAGCCGCAGCGAGCGGATCGTGCCCGAGTGGCCCGGGACGCCCGAGGCGTGGAACCCCGGCACGTCCTCGGCCGGGATCACCGCGACGGTCTCGCCGATGACGTCGGCGGCGCGCCCCCAGCCGCTGCCGAGCGTCAGCGCGATGTCGTGGCGCTCGACGCCGGTGACGCGGGTGATGGTCGAGGCCGCCTCCGCGGCGAGGTCGAACGGATCCGTCTCGATGCTCATGGTGAACAGCTTAGGGCCGTGCGCCGGCCTCACTCCTCGCGGAGGATCCGGTATCCGCGTCTCGCGTCGTAGCCGTGGATCTCGCGGGTGTCGAGCACTCGCATGAAGTCGAGCACCCCTTGCGAGACGACCTGGCCGGGGACGAGCACGGGGAAGCCCGGCGGGTAGGGGGTGACGAATCCGGCCGAGACGGGTTTCTCGCCGCGCGCGACCCGTTCGCAGAGCACGTCGGGGAGCACGTGCTCGACGGCGCCTCGCTGCTGCCCCCTGAAGAACGCGGCGCGCAGGTCCCCGTCGGGGAGCGCCTCGTCGGTCGCGTATCCGGGGGCGAAGGAGCTGAAGTCGGGCAGCGGCGGCATGGGGGTGTCGGCGGGCAGCGGCAGTTCGGGATCGCGCTGCGCCTGCTCCTCCTCGAAGCGCTCCGCGAGCTTCACGAGCACCTCGATGAGGTAGGCGATCGCGCTGCGGGAGGTGCCGATGTTGGTCATGAAGAGGACCGTGTTGCGGCTGGTCTTGTTGACTTGGATTCCGTAGCGGTCCATGAGGTGCTCGTGCTTGAACGTGTCGCCGTCGAC
>JAPSIU010000328.1 GCA_031178565.1 Leucobacter sp.
ACACCCCGGGGGATGAGGCACCACCCCGGAACACCCTTCGATCCGGCGCTGCTGCGCCCGGAGCTCTGGGTCGCCGACATCGTCTACCGTCCGATCGAGACGGAGCTGCTCCGCGAGGCCCGAGCGCGCGGCTGCACCACGCTCGGCGGCGGCGGCATGGCGGTCTTCCAGGCCGCCGACGCCTTCCACCTCATCACGGGCCGCGATCCCGATCCCGATCGCATGACGCACCACTTCCATCAGCTGCTCGCCGACGAGCAGCGAACCCACGAATAGGAGACCGTCGATGTCAACGAAGACAACCGCCGAGGGCACTCGGAAAACCCCGGTCAAGGCGGCGCTCGCCAGCTTCATGGGGAGCGCCGTCGAATACTACGACTTCTTCATCTTCGGCACCGCCTCGGCGCTGATCTTCCCGCACATCTTCTTCCCGAGCGGCGACGACGCCGCTCTTGTGATGTCGCTCGCGACCTTCGGCTTCGCGTACATCGCCCGCCCCATCGGCGCCGTGATCCTCGGTCACTTCGGCGACAGGATCGGACGCCAGAAGGTGCTGATGTTCACACTCGTGCTGATGGGCGTCGCGACCTTCATCATCGGCTGCCTGCCGACCTTCGCGCAGATCGGCTGGCTCGCACCGATCCTGCTCGTGCTCTGCCGTCTGATGCAGGGGCTGTCCGCCGCGGGCGAGCAGGCGGGCGCGTCGTCGATGACACTCGAGCACGCGCCCGACAACCGGCGCTCCTTCTTCACCTCGTGGACCCTCTCGGGCACGCAGGGCGGGCAGATCCTGGCCGCTCTGATCTTCCTGCCGGTGACGATGCTGGCCGATGACGACCCCTTCAAGTACGAGTGGGCGTGGCGGATCCCGTTCTGGTTGAGCGCCGTGGTCGTGCTCGTCACCTTCTACATCCGTCGCACGCTGCACGAGCCGCCGACGTTCGAGGACGCGAAGGCGCACGGCGAGATCGCGAAGATCCCGCTCATCCCCCTGCTCCGGGATCACTGGCGCGACGTGCTGCGCGTGATCCTGTGCGCGTTCATCGCCGCCGTCTCGACCGTGTTCGGCAACCTGGCGATCGCGTACGGCGTGCTGGTCGGGCTTCCCCAGAGCATCACGCTGTGGCTGATCGTCGTCGCGAACGTCTTCGCGCTCGGCACGCAGCCCCTCTTCGCGATGCTCGCCGACAGGATCGGTCGGAAGCCCGTGTTCATCTACGGCGCGATCTCCTCGGCCGTGTTCATGCCCTTCTACATGCTGTCGATGAGCGGTGGCAACACGGTCCTGACCTTCGCCCTCGCGGTCCTCACCTTCTCGTGCGGCTACGCCGCTGCGAACGCGGTCTGGCCCTCGTTCTACGGCGAGATGTTCTCGGCCCGCGTCCGCTTCTCCGGGCTCGCGATCGGCACCCAGATCGGCTTCCTGATGGCCGGCTTCGCCCCCTCGATCGTCGCCGCGCTGGGCGGCGTGCAGGAGGGCGGATGGGTCGTCATCTCGATCTTCACGGCCGTGATCTGCCTGATCGTGACGATCGCCGCGCTGACGGCTCGGGAGACCAAGGACGTGCCGACCGATACGCTCGGGATCAAGATCCCGGTCTCGCGCTGACGGATCGGAGAGCCCGTGCGCACATCCATCGCAAGCGTCTGCCTGTCGGGCGGCCTCACGCAGAAACTTCATGCCTGCGCCGAGGCCGGCTTCGACGGGGTCGAGATCATGGACGCCGACCTGATCTCGGCCTACGAGTCACCGGAGGAGATCCGGGCGCTGTGCGCGCGCCTCGGGCTCCGCATCGAGATGTTCCAGCCGATGCGCGACGTCGAGGGGGTGGATCCCGAGACGTTCGCCGACAATCTGCGCCGCGCCGAGGCCAAGTTCGACGTGATGGAACGCCTCGGCACGGACCTCCTCCTGCTGTGCAGCAACGTCGGCACGGCGACGGTCGACGACGACGAGCTCGCGGCCCGGCAGCTGGGGGAATTGGCGGACCGGGCCGCGGCGCGGGGGATCCGCATCGCCTACGAGGCGCTCGCGTGGGGCCGCTACGTGAGCGATTACCGGCACGCATGGCGGATCGTGCAGCTCGCCGATCGGGCGAACCTCGGCACCTGTCTCGACAGTTTCCACATCCTGTCCCTCGGGCTCGATCCCTCGGACATCGAGCGGATCGAGGCGGAGAAGATATTCTTCCTGCAGCTCGCGGATGCGCCGGCGCTCGAACTCGACGTGCTCTCCTGGAGCCGTCACCACCGGCTCTTCCCGGGGGAGGGGAGTTTCGAGCTGACCGGGTTCCTCTCGCACGTGCTGCGCGCGGGGTACACGGGACCGCTGTCGCTCGAGGTCTTCAACGACACCTTCAGGCAGACCGATCCGCGCGCCACCGCGAAGCATGCGCACCGCTCGCTGAAGTGGCTCGCGGATCGCACCGCGACGGAGAACGGCTGGGACGAGGATCGGCTCGATCCGCCCCAGCCGCCGCGCGGCGTGGATTTCGTCGAGATCGCGGGCGAGGACCTCGCCGACGTCGATGAGCTGCTGGATCAGCTGGGTTTCGCCTTCGCGGGGCGCCACCGCAGCAAACCGGTGCGGCTGTGGAGCGCGGGCGAGGCGCACATCATCCTGAACGAGCAGGCCAGGGAATCGGGTGCGAGGCTCGCCGGCATCGGCTTGAACGTGGGCGACGCGGAGTCGGCGATGCGGCGCGCGCTCGCGATCGGTGCGACGGAGGCGTTCCGGCGCACCTACGCCGGGGAGCAGAAACTGCGCGGGGTCGAGGCGCCCGACGGCACGCAGGTCTTCTGGAACGATCTGCCCGCCGCGGCCTCCTGGACCGGCGAGTTCGAGGGTGGTGCGCATCCGGCCGAGGGTGGTGTCGAGTTCCGCGGGCTCGACGGCAGGATCGACCACATCAACGTGGGGTACACCTGGCAGCAGTTCGACGAGGCGGTGCTCTTCAACACGAGTGTGCTCGCTCTGAGCCCCGAGCCGGCGGCCGAGCTGCCCGGACCCCAGGGACTTGTGCGCAGCCGGGTGATGCGGACGCGGGACGGCGCGGTGCAGCTGGCGATGAACCTCGCGCCTCCGAGTGCCCCGGCGATGGCCCGGCACATCGCGGTCGTCGTGGACGACGCGGTGGCGGTCGCGCGCCGCGCGAGGGAGCGGGGTCTCGAGTTCCTCCGGATCCCGAGCAACTACTACGACGACCTCGAGGCGCGTTTCGGTCTCGGTGAGGAGCGGATCGCGATGCTCCGGGAACTCGGGCTGCTGTACGACCGAGACGAGCGAGGCTCCTTCATCCACTTCTACACGCCGACCATCGGGG
Source organism: Leucobacter sp. (assembly GCA_031178565.1). Taxonomy (GTDB): domain Bacteria; phylum Actinomycetota; class Actinomycetes; order Actinomycetales; family Microbacteriaceae; genus Leucobacter. Next base: position 3,324 of record JAPSIU010000328.1, read on the forward strand.
ACGTGTTCTTCGAGATCGTGGAGCGGCGCGGGGGATATGCGGGCTATGGCGCCGCCAACGCCCCGGTGCGATTGGC
>JAPSIU010000329.1 GCA_031178565.1 Leucobacter sp.
ACCGGCGCACTCAGGAGGAGGGGCGGCGATCGGTGAGCGCCTGGAGGCCCCAGGCGATGAGGCCGCCGATGACGCCGATGATGGCGCCGGTGAACAGCCCGCTCGGGATCGCGGCGATGCGCGGGATGAGCGTTGCGGCCGCGCTGTCCCCGAGGGCGGGCGGGTTGCCCGCGAAGGCGGAGTCCCAGAGCAGCTGGTGCGTGATGACGAGCATCGCTCCGAACACCACTCCGACCACGAGGACTGTGAGGAAGGGGTTCGGCACCTTCTTCAGCACGGCGACCGCGATCCAGATCGCGACGGGCCCGAGCGCGAGCAGCCAGGTGAGCGGGCCGGCCCCGTCGATCAGGTGGAGATCGTGCAGGATCACGCGGGGGAGACCGATGGCGGCGAGGCCGACCAGGGCGGCGAAGGGGAGTCCGAGCGTCCTCCGGGGTGCGGCGGGCGAGGGCGGTCGAGGGGCGGGATGCGGTGTCTCGTGAGTGGTCATGCGATCACGGTACGCAGCGCCTCACCGCTGATCGTCCGCTTCCGGATGACAATCCGGGTCGCGCTCGGACGACTCGGAGCGTCGGATCCCGCGACTCAGGCGAGGCCGGATCGGTGTGCGATGACGACCAGCTCGGGTCGATCCCGCGCCCCCGTCTTCGAGAGGATCCGGCTCACATACGTGCGGGCGGTGGCCGGGCTCAGGTGCAGCGCGGCGGCGATCTCGTCGTTGGTGTCGCCGTGCCCGATGCGCGTGAGCACCTCGATCTCGCGCGAGCTGAGGAGTGCGAGGCGCGGATCGGGGGTTGGGGCCGCCTGGCAGACTGCGACCATGTCCATGAGACGCGCGGTGATCTCGGGCGAGAGGAGCCGCTCGCCGCGTCCGGCGCGCGTCACGGCGGAGCGGAGTTCTTCCCGCGGCGTGTTCTTCAGGAGGTAGCCCACGGCACCGGCTCGGATCGCCTCCACGATGTCGGCGTCGTCGTCGAAGGTCGTGAGCACGACCACACGGGTGCCGGAGAGCTCTTCGTCGGCGCGGATGAGGCGGGTCGCCTCGATACCGTCCATCACGGGCATCCGGAGATCCATGAGCACGACGTCCGGCCGGTGCCGCTGCGCGGCCGCGACACCACGGCGTCCGTCGGTGGCCTCCGCGACGACCTCGATCGAGTCGTCGCGCGTCAGCAGCGCGCGCAGACCCGCGCGCACGAGATCCTGATCGTCGACCAGGAGAACCGTCGTCATTCCTCCGCCTCCAATGGAATCGATGCGCGCACGACGAAGCCCGTCTCCCGCCTGCCCGCGGAGAACGTGCCGCCGAGGAGCTGGATCCGCTCCCGCATGCCGGCGATCCCGCTCCCGCTGCGGGCGGACCCGGGTTCGTCCGCGGCCCCCGGTGCTTTCGGCGACCCCGGCGATCCCGGGGCTCTCGGTGCTCCCGGTGCTCTCTGTGCCTGATCTTCCGTGCCGTCGTCGATGACGCTCACCTCGACCCTCCCGCCGGACTCCCGCACGTCGATCTCGACGCGCGACGCCCCGGCGTGCCTCACGACGTTCGTGATCGACTCCTGGACGATCCGGAAGATCGCCGATTCGACCGCGGGGGAGAGCGGCGAGTGCACGGAGACGTCGGTGCGCACCGCGAGACCGGCCTGCTCGGCCGGCCGGGCGGCGGTTGCGAGGTCGGAGATCCTCAGCGGATGCCGGGGCCCGCCGGGCTGCTCGCGGAGACCGGCGACCGTGCGGCGCAGCTCGGCGTAGCTCGCCTCGGTCGTGTCGCTGATGGCGCGCAGCGACCCGCGGAGTTCCGGATCGTCCGAGTCGAGCTGCTCCTCGAGCACCTGTGCGTGCAGCCCGATGACCGTCAGCGCGTGCCCCACGGAGTCGTGGAGCTCCCTCGCGATGGCGAGCCGCTCCGACACGATCCGCTGCTCGGTCTCGCGCACGTACCGGTCGGCGAGCAGTTCGGCGATCTCGTCCGACTGCTTCCGGATCTCGCGGCGCGACCGCACGCTGTCCCCGAAGGCGACGGCGCCCGCGAGCAGCAGCGCGTGGCCCGGCAGCTCGTAGCCGACGACCACGGCCGGATCCTGGCCCTCGGCGAGTCGGTAGGCGACCGAGACGATGATCATCACGGCGGAGGCGATGATCGCGGCGACGGCACGGCCGTACTCGGCCGCCGAGAAGACGGCCGCGGCGAGCGGCACGGCGACGCCGATCGGGGGGTACCCCGCCGCATAATAGGAGATGACGGCGCCGACCGACATCGTCACCACGAGCACGGGGTAGCGGCGCCGCACGAGCATGAGGCCGCCGAGGCCGACCGCCCAGAGATACGCCCACCCGTCGGGTTCCGTCCGCCCGACGTCGGACGCGATGAACAGCGAGACGGTCAGCGCCACTCCGACGCCGAGGAGCGCGTCGATCGCCCGCGGAGAGCGCAGCGCCTGCTCGTCGCCGTCGGGGCGGCGGTCCTCCGTCCCCGTCACCGGGCTTCCTCGATCATGCTGCCATGCTAGTTCTGCGTGCGGATGCGCGCTGTCGCTCGGGAGCGACTCGCACTGTCGATCCCGTACGCCTGCGGACCGACGGCCCGAATGCGTACGGTGCCACCATGACCAGGAGAACCCGCCGACCGGGGGAGCGGCTCGCGCCCGCCCCGCATCACCGTCGAGGCCGCGTGAGAGCCGCGATGCTGTTCGCCACCGCCGTGATCACGGCCGCGGCCACCGTGACGGCGTGCACCATGATCCCGAGTCTCCCGAGCGGTCCCGCCTTCCGGCCGCAGGATCCGCCGGCCTTCGACACCCCGCTGCCGATCCCTCCGCTCGCGGAGTCGGAGGTCGTCGACGGCGTGCGCGTCTTCTCGCTCACGGCCGAAGAGGGGCGGATGGAGTTCAGGGACGGCGTCAGCACCCCCACGTGGGGATTCAACGGCGACTATCTCGGCCCCACGCTGCGCGCCGCGCGGGGCGAGCGGGTGGCCGTCGAGGTGACCAACGAGCTGGACGAGTCGACGACGGTGCACTGGCACGGCATGCACCTGCCGGCCGCGATGGACGGCGGTCCGCATCAACCCGTCGAGCCGGGGGAGCAGTGGCGCCCCACCTGGGTGATCGATCAGCCCGCAGCGACCCTCTGGTATCACCCGCATCCGCACGGCGCGACCGAGGAGCACGTGATCCGGGGACTCGCGGGCATGTTCATCCTCGACGACGAGGCCTCGGGCGGATTCGGGCTGCCGTCGCAGTACGGCGTCGACGATGTCCCGGTCGTCGTGCAGGATAAGAAGTTCCGCTCGGACGGCGAGTTCGAGTTCGACTCGCAGGGGAACGAGGTCGGCCTGCTCGGGAACACGGTGCTCGCGAACGGGGCGTGGGGAGCGGCGCTCGACGTCACCACCGAACTC
>JAPSIU010000330.1 GCA_031178565.1 Leucobacter sp.
CTTGCCCGCCACCTCGAAGACGTGGCGGGCAAGGACGAGAAGGACGCGCTCATCGAGGCGCTCGCGTCGGGCACCGCCCGCCGCATCTTCTTCACCCGCATGAAGCACCAGGCCAAGCGGCTCGCGAAGCATCTCACGGCCCGCGGCATCCCCGCGGTCGAGCTCCAGGGCAACCTCTCGCAGAACGCGCGCGATCGCAACCTCGCCGAGTTCGTGAGCGGCCAGGCCCGGGTGCTCGTCGCGACGGACGTCGCGGCGCGCGGCGTGCACGTCGACGGCGTCGACCTCGTCGTGCACATCGACCCGCCGGTCGAGCACAAGGCGTACCTGCACCGCTCCGGTCGCACCGCCCGGGCCGGCAACGAGGGCGACGTCGTCACCCTCGTGCTGCCCGAGCAGCGCGGCGAGATGAAGCAGCTGCTCCGCGCAGCCAAGATCCGGGTGACCCCGCGTCAGGTCAATCCCCTCGCCGCGAAGGTCGACGCCGAGGTGCTCGAGCTCATCGGCGAGCTCGCCCCGCGTCTCGACCCGAAGGAGATCGAGCGCAAGCGCGCCGCCGCTCAGACCGAGCAGCAGCGGGCCGCCGGGCACGCGCCGTCGGGCCAGGGCCAGTCGCAGGGCGCCAATGCGAAGCGGAAGCGCTCACGCGGAGGCCGCGGACGCAGCGCGGGTACGGGCTCCGGGACCGGGGCCGGCAGTGATGCCGGCGGCGCCGGTCAGGGTCGCGGTGGCGGTCAGGGTCGCCAGGATCGCGCGGCTCAGGGCCAGCGCTCGGGCGGCGGCGGTCGCGGCGGCTCGCAGCAGCATCGCGCGCAGGGCGAGCGCCAGGCCTCGCGCGGCGGCGAGCAGCAGGGCGGCCGCCGCCAGGCCGGACGCCGGGCGCAGAGCTCGGGCGGCACCGTGTACTCGACGAGCACGCCCGGGGCGTAACGCCTCTCCCCTCTCCCCCTTCCCCGATTCGCGGGTGCCTTCTGGCCGGTTGGCGGTACCCGAACCAGCACGGGCGCACCCGCGAAGCGGGGGTTGGGCGGCGCGGGCAGGCGCGCTGCGGCCTGGGGCGCCGCGGCCTGGGGCCCCGCCGGCAGGCGCCCCGCCGCGGCCAGGCGGCCAGGCGCGCCGCCCCGCCGCGCGCACCCCTGAAACCGCGCGATTTCCCTCAGACCCCTAGCGATTCCGCAGTGGAACCCTTCTATAAGCGACGATCTCGGCCTTATAATCGTCTGATGGGTATTTATGCTGAGCTGGGGCGGAATCCGGGTGTCTTTCGCGTTCTGATTTCGCAGCTCACAGCCCGATTCCCGTTCGGGATGCTCTCGATCATCCTGCTGCTGCACACCCAGCTCGCGTTCGGCGACTACACCTCGGCCGGCCTCGTGCTCGCCACGCAGAGCATCGGACAGGCCGTCTCCGGCCCCCTCTCGAGCCGCCTCATGGGCCGCCTGGGTATGCGGCCAGTGCTCGCCGTCACCTCGCTCATCTGCGCGCTCCTGCTGGTCACGATCGCCCTCGTGCATCTCCCGCTCGTCATCGTCGCGGGGATCGCGTTCCTCGTGGGCCTCTCCACCCCGCCCGTGACCCCGGCCGTGCGCACGCTGTATCCGAAGCTCGTCCCGGGCAACCAGCTCTCCGCGCTCTTCTCGCTCGACGCGGCCGCGCAGGAGCTCATCTGGGTGCTGGGACCCGTGATCGCGGTCTTCGTATCGTCCCAGTTCGGCACGGCGGCAGGCCTCTGCGTCGCCGCGGGGTTCATGGTGCTCGGCGGCGCGTGGTTCATCCTCAGCCCCGCGGTCGGCACGGTCCGGATTCCGCGCTCCGGCCGCGGTTTCGGCGCGGTGCTGCGCCACCCGACCGTCATCATCTCCACCGTCGTGGGCTTCTTCTTCGTCGCGTCCTTCGCCGCCATCGAGGCGGGCATCGTGGCGGCCTTCAGCGGCTCGGGAGGGCACGGCGGCGGGCACGGCAGCATCGAGTCCGGGATCGTGCTCGCGCTCTTCGCGGGCGGCTCCCTCGTCGGCGGCCTCCTCGTGGGGCACCGCGAGATGCGCCCCTGGTCGCTGCTGCTGCGCATCCTCGTCGTCCTCGCCGGAACGGCGGCCTGCCTCTTCAGCCTCAACATCTGGTGGCTCAGCGCGGTCCTCTTCCTCGGCGGCCTCGGCACGGCCCCGGCCTTCGCGGCGATCTCGAACATCGTGAGCTCCACGGTGAAGTTCTCGGAGACCGCCGAGGCCTACGGCTGGGTCGGGACCGGCCAGCTGGTCGGCGTGGCCGCGGGCTCCGCGTTCGCCGGCATCGCCATCGACCTCGCGGGCGCACCCGGAGCGATCCTCGTCTCCGCGGGCCTGCTGCTCGTCTGCGCGATCTGCGCCGCGGCCACGATGCGCTGGCTGCCCGACCTCAAGGGCCGCCACGCCGTGCCCCCTCCCGAGACCGGCACCATCACGATCCCGCTGCCGTAGGGCGCACGAGGGGCGTTCGGGGCCCGGCTGTAATGGGGTGATGCGGTAACGGGGTAACGCGGTAACGATCGTGCCACGCCCAGCAACATCACGGCGAGCTCGGGAAGACCGCTCAGCCCAGGCACCCTATGGTGTAACCATGCATCATCGTCGACGCTCCGCCCTGGCGCTCCTCGCCGCCGCCCTGCTGCTCGCGCCGCTCTCCGCGTGCACCGCCGACCGCGGGTCGGGCGGCGGTGCCATGCCCGAACTCGACCGCTCCACCTCCGAGGTCGCCCCCGGCGGAGAGGTGTCCGGCGAGACCGCGCCCGACGTCGGCGCCTCCGGCGCCTCCGACACCGCCTCCGCCGAGCAGTCCGTGATCCACACGGGAGACGTCTCGATCGAGGTGTCCGATCCCGCTCGAGCGGCCGACGAGGTCGCCGAGATCGCGGAGGATCTCGAGGGCCGCGTCGAGTCGCGGACGGTGGACCGGGCGAGCGGGGAGAATCCCGCATCCGCGACGCTGACCGTGCGGATCCCCGCGGAGCGTCTCGACGCCGCGTTCGAGGCCTTCGAGAGTGTCGGAACGCTCGTGTCGCAGAGCCGTTCCGCGACCGACGTGACGCTCGAGCACGTGGATCTCCAGGCCCGGGTGGCCGCCCTCGAGGAGTCCGTCGAACGCCTCACGGAGCTGATGGCCGGAGCCGCGACGACGGGCGAACTCATCGAGGCGGAGTCCGCGCTCTCGCAGCGGCAGCAGGAGCTCGACGGCCTTCGCGCTCAGCTCTCGTCGCTCGAGGGGCAGGTCGAGGACGCGAGCGTGCAGGTGTCCCTCAGCACCACCCGGAGCGCGCTCCCCGGCGGCCCGGCGAACTTCTGGGAGGGACTGCTCGCGGGGCTGGAGTCGCTCGCCTCCGCAGGCGCGGCCGCCCTCGT
>JAPSIU010000331.1 GCA_031178565.1 Leucobacter sp.
TCGTGAAGGGTCGCGAGCCGCGCCCGAGACGTCGGGTGCTCGACGTCGAAGAGCGGGCGCTCCCGCCGCGCCAGCGCCCCCTTGTGCAGGGGCGAGTAGGCGGTGACGGCGAGCGGCGGTCGGCCGTCGGTGCCGGTCGACGCCGCGTAGTCGAGCAGATCGGGGGTGACGAAGTTGTGTCGGCCGAGCTTGGGCTCGGGGTGCACGTAGCTGTACTGCTGCTGCACGAGCCCGTACGGTCCGACGCCCTGGCGCATCGCCTCCTCCCGCGCCTCGACAACGCGCCAGAGGGCGACGTTCGAGATCCCGGCGATGCCGACGAGCCCCTCCTCCTGCAGCGCTCCGAACGCGCCGACCGTCTCGGCGAGCGGGGTCTCCCGGTCGTCGACGTGCCCGTACAGCACATCGAGGCGCTCGACGCCCAGGTGGCGCGCGCTCTCGAGCGTCTGCCGGCGCACGACGTCGGCGCCGAGCCCCTCGAAGTTCGTCGGGGGCGTGTTCGAGAGCGGCAGCGCCGGGTTCTCCTTCGCAGCGCCGACCTTCGTGGCGATGCGCACGCGATCGCGGATGCCGCGGTCGGCGAGCCATCCGCCGATGAGGTCCTCGCTGTCCCGGCCGTGCCCGCCGACCCATGCGTTGTAGTTGTTCGCGGTGTCGATGAACGTGCCGCCCGCCTCGACGAAGCGGTCGAGGATCGCGAGTGACGTATCGACGTCGGTGAGCGTGCCGAAGTTCATGGTGCCGAGGCAGATGGTCGAGACGTCGAACGAGGTGCGGCCGTTGCCGATGGTGCGATAGCGCATGGGGTTCCTTCCGATCCTGAGTGCTGGCACGACCGAGCGTAGGAAGGAAGCGGTCTGGGCATACACTCCATTCAGCAACCGTCTGACCAGACCAATCGATGCACGGAGCAGGAATGCCGCGATCAGCCGCCACGCTCGCCTGGGACACCCTGCTCGACCTCGGCGACGAGCGATCGTCGCTGCGCGATCGGCTCGAGCGGGCGCTCCGCGATGCCGTTCACGAGGGACGGATTCCCGCAGGGTCCGCCCTTCCTCCGAGCCGGGCTCTCGCCGAGACGCTCGGGATCTCACGGTGGGTGGTCACCGAGGCCTACGGGCAGCTCGTCGCCGAGGGCGTGCTCGAGGCCAGGGTGGGCGCGGGCACGCGTGTGCCGGCGGCGTCACGGCCGAGCCCGTCCACGACATCGACCGCGGCGCCGCTTCGGGCGGAGTTCCGGCGGCCCGCCTACGACCTCGGACCGGGTGTTCCCGACCTGCGCAACGTCCCCCGCGCGCGATGGGCGAACGCGGTGCGCCGGGCGCTCGGCACGATGCCCGACGCCGAGTTCGCCGTCGTCGACCGGTCGGGGCATCCGCTCGCTCGCGCCGCTGTGGCGGCGTACCTCTCGTGGTCCCGGCGCGCGAGCGCCGCCCCCGACGACGTCGTCATCACGCACGGAGCGACCGACGCCATGATCTCGCTCGCCGCCGGGCTGCGTCGCGCCGGGCACCGCAGCCTGCTCGTCGAGGATCCGAGTTGGCCACGCCTCCGCGAGGTCGCCGCCGACGCAGGACTCGTGCCCGTTCCGGTGCCCGTCGACGCCGACGGCGTGGATGTCGCGCGCCTCGTCGACGCCGCCTCGCGAACGGGAGCGCGCGCGGCGCTCATCACCCCGGCCCACCAGTTCCCGACCGGGTCGGCGCTCGCGCCGCCGCGTCGTGAGGCGATCGTGCGCTGGGCGCGCTCGGTCGACGCCATCCTCGTCGAAGACGACTACGACGCCGAGTTCCGGTACGACCGCCGGCCGATCGCGGCGCTCCAGGCGATGGCACCCGAGCGCATCGTGCTCATCGGGTCGCTCTCGAAATCGGTCGCACCCGCTCTCGGGCTCGGATGGGCGGTGATGCCCTCCGCGCTCCGCGAGCGGGTACGCCTCGGCGCCGCCGCACGGCCCTCGACCGTCGACCAGGTCGCACTCGCGCAGTTCATCGATTCGGGCGACCTCGAGCGTCACCTGCGCGCCGCTCGCGCCCGCTTCCGCCGGCGCCGCGGATCGCTGCTCGCGGCGCTCGACCGTGAGCTGCCGGGACTCGAGGTCACCGGCATCGCGGCTGGGATGCACGCAGTGCTCGAGCTGCCCGCGGGAGTCCGCGCCGCCCACGTCGTCGAGGCCGCGGGCGCACTCGACGTCGCCGTCTCCGCCCTCGCCCGGTACCGGGTGTCAGCAGCCGCGCCGGCGCGGGAGGCCGTCGTGCTCGGCTACGGGAACCTCTCGGACGTGCTCGTCGACGAGGCGGTCGCACGCCTCGCGGGAGTCATCCGCTCGCTCTCCTGAACTGCGCTCGGCTCCGCGCGACCGGCGCGCCGGCTAACGAGCTGCGGGTAGCCCGCCGTTCTGGCTCCACTCCGGCTTACCGCCTGCCGCGTTGGACGTGACTGAGGTTCCCAGGATCAGGAAGCGTGTCTCCTCCTCGGCGATGGGACAGTGCTCCACTCCCGTCGGGACCACGAAGAGATCGCCTGGCTCGAGGTCGACGTTCCGGTCCCGGAGCTGGACTGTCAGTCGGCCGCTGAGTACGAGGAACGTCTCATCCTGATCGTCGTGCAGGTGCCAGCGGGTCTCTCCGATTCCTTTCGCGATCTTCAGCAGTGTTCCGTTGGCCTCGCCCACGACCTGCTGCGACCAGAACTCCGTGAGCAGTTCGGTCGCCGCCGGTAGGGACACCTTCTGCAATCGGGCGTCGAGGGAAGGAGCTCCTGAGGTCTGCGGGTTCTGGTCGGTCATCGGGGATCGTCCTCTGCTGGTGCACGTACTGAGTACGTCAGACTGTACGTCTCCTCGGAGCCGCGCGCTTGCGCTCGGCGGCCTCGCGCTCGCCCGATGCCATGGCCGGCTCCCGCAATCCGAGCACCAGCAGGACCCCTTCCTGCCGCCGCGAGAGACCAGAACGGTAGCGTGTTGAGTCTGATCGCAATCGCTCATGGTTGCTCAATGAGGAGGCGCCTTCCGTGGGATCTCTTGCAGACAAGCTCTGCGGTGTCGGTCTGGGCATCCTCGTGCTCGTGTCGAGCGGATGCGCCGCCGACGGGGGCACGGACGGTCCGGCGGCGACTGCGGGAGCCATCGAGGTGGCCGCATCCGAGACCTGCGCTGCGGGCTCGGCGCCCGAGTGTGTCCCGGTGAACGGAGAGCACGTCCTCGTCGCTGCGTCGGACTTGCGGCGGGCTGAGGTCGAGGCGGTGACCGTTGCAGACGGTCAACCGGGCGACGCGGTCGACATCACGCTCTCGAGCGAAGGTGCCGCAGTCCTCGAGACCCTGACGTCCGAGGTCGCGAAGGCTGGGGACGATGGACGATTGATC
>JAPSIU010000332.1 GCA_031178565.1 Leucobacter sp.
CCGTTCCCGCATCCCAGATCCACGATCCGGGTCGCAGCGGGCGCCGCGTCCGCGAGCCCCGCGAGCAGCAGCCGGCTGCCGTGGTCGAGGGTCGCGCCCCCGAACGTCGCGCCGTGCGCCGCGACGCGGAAGGAGAGCGCCGGGTCGTCGCCCCAGCTCGGAAACCGCGGGGGTCCGGGATCGCGCGGCGCACGCGCGCTCAGGACCCGCGCCTTCCGGCGGGCGAGACCGGCCGAGACGTCGCCGAAGTACCTGCCGAGCACCTCGTTCATGCTCAGCGCCATGTGCTTCACACGGCCTCCGGCGTAGACGCGCACCTCGGGGCGCGCCCAGCGCGCGATGCACCACGCGATCTCCTCGAGGGCGTCGAGACCGCGCGGCAGCTGCAGCAGCACCACCCGAGCCCCTTCGAGCAGCGCAGCGTCGAGCGCGTGGGAGGCATACACGGCGTCGAGCCCCAGCCGCTCCGCGTTCCGGGCGAGCGCGCGCTCGCCGAGCAGCGGGTCCTGATGGGTGCGGATCCCGCGGCAGCCGAAGAGCTCGGCAGCCCCGAGCGTGAGCGCTCCGTGCCGATCCCCGACGATCACGACCTCGTCGGCCGAGGCGTCGGCCAGGTCGTCAGCGGCGGTATGCAGCACGAGTTCGTCGGCCGCATCGAACGCCTGCAACTCCGGGGCGTCGAGGTCGGGCTCGCGGGAGAGCCGCGAGAAGACGGTCTCGAGATCGCCGGCCGGCGGATCCGAGGCGGACGGAGCCCCAACGGGTTCCGGACCGCCGGTCACGACTCCTCGGTTCCGCCGGGGCGCCACACCACGATCTCCGCGCTGCGGCGCACCCGCGTTCCCCGGCGCAGCGTCACGACCTCGCCGCCCGCGGCGCCCGCGGCGAAGACCCGACGATCCGGGCGCTTGAGCATCTCGTCGGAGAGGGCGCGCTCCAGATCCCGCACCCGGCTCTCGAGCTCGCGGACCCGATCCTCGAGCTGCAGCACCCGGCGGATGCCCTCGAGGCTGAGCCCCTCGGCGGAGAGACGGGCGACCTCGCGCAGTTGCGCGACGTCGTGCAGCGAGTAGCGGCGGGTGTTGCCGCGAGTACGCTGCGGCGATACGAGCCCGATCCGGTCGTACTGCCGCAGCGTCTGAGGATGCATCTCGGCGAGCTCCGCAGCCGCCGCAATGGCGAAGACCGGGGTGAAGCGGTCCATCTGTGGAGTCGCCATGACGCCTCCCTCAGCTCCGCGCCCGAGCCATGAGGTCCTCGCGCGGGTTCTCCTCCGGCTCGACGTCGCGGAAGGCCTCGAGAGCCTCGCGCGCCCGCTCCGAGAGGTGCGACGGGACGACCACCTGGACCTCGGCCAGCAGGTCGCCGGTCCCCTTCGAGCTCTTCACGCCGCGCCCCTTGACCCGCAGCACGCGCCCGCTCGGAGTACCCGGCTGGACCTTCAACCGCACCGGATCCCCGCCGAGCGTCGGCACCTCGACCGTCGCCCCGAGCGCCGCCTCCGAGAAGGTGACGGGCAGCCTGAGGCGGAGGTTCTGCCCCTCGCGCTCGAACACCGGGTGCTTGCGCACCTGCACCGTGAGGATGATGTCGCCGGCGGGACCGCCGTTGGGGCTCGGCTCGCCTCGGCCGCGCACCTTGATCTTCTGGCCGTCCGACACTCCGGCCGGGATCTTCACCCTGACCGAGCCGCTCGGAGCCTGCAGTGTGACGGTCTTGCCGTTCACCGCGGTCTCGAAGTCGAGCGTCGTGGTGGCCTGAACGTCGCGTCCGGGCTGAGGCCCCCGAGGTGCGCCGGCTCCGCCGAACATGCCGAAGATGTCGTCGAAGTTCTGACCGCCGGTCTGCTGGTAGCTGAAGTGCGTACCGCGTCCGCCGCCTCCGAACATTCCCCCGAAGATGTCCTCGAAGCCCTGCGCGCCTCCGCCGCCCGCGGTGAAGCGCGCGCCTCCGGTGCCCATCGCGCGGATCTGGTCGTACTCGGCCCGCTGCTCCTTGTCGGAGAGGACCGAGTAGGCCTCGCTGATGTCCTTGAACATCGCCTCGGCCGCGGCGTCACCCGGATTGGAGTCCGGGTGATATTTGCGGGCCAGCTTGCGATAGACCTTCTTCAGCTCGGCGTCGCCGACGTCCTTCGAGACGCCGAGGATCTGGTAGAAGTCCTTCTCGAGCCAATCCTGACTAGCCATCAGCCCCCACCGCCACCGCTACCTTTGCGGGGCGCAGCTCGACTTCGCCGATGCGGTACCCCCGCTCGATCACGTCCAGTACGGTCTGCTGCTCGGTTCCGGGAACCGGGACCTGGGCGATCGCCTCGTGCACCTGCGGGTCGAAGACCTCTCCGACCTCGCCGAAGCTCTCGACGCCGAGGCGCTGAAGCGTGCCCCGGGTCTTCTGGGCGATGGTCCAGAAGGCGGTCCCCTCCTCGAGATCCCCGTGCTTCTCGGCGCGGTCGAGGTCGTCGAGCACGGACAGCAGCGGCGTGACCGCCGCCGCGATGGCGCGCTGCTTGTCGAGGACGGCGTTCGCCTCCGTGCGCTTGCGATAGTTCGCGTACTCCGCCGTGATGCGGCGCAGGTCCTCGAGATACGGGTTCTCCGCGTCGCCCTCGGGGCTCGCGGCTCCCGAGTCGGCGGATCCCCCGCCCGCGTCGTCCGACTCGCCGCCGCCCTCGGCATCCGCCCGAACGGCGTCCTCGTTCTGCTCCGCGGCGAGGATGTCCTCGACCGTGAGCCCGTCACCGTCCTCCTGCGGCACGGGGCCGGAGGCATTCGCCTCCGACCCCGCTGCAGGAACCTCGTCGCCCGTGTGCTGCTCGTCGTCCGAGCCCGGGTTGCGCTGCTCCTCGTTCGACATGCTTACTTCTTCTCCCCTGCGTTGTCGGCGTCATCGTCCTCGACGACCTCGGCGTCCACCACGTCGTCGTCGTTCGGCTGATCGCCGGACGCGTCGGCCGGCGGCGTCTCGGACTGCGCTGCGGCGTAGATGGCCTCGCCGAGCTTGCCCTGGCTCTCGCCGAGCTTGTCGGCGGCGGTCTTCACCGCGGCGGCGTCGTCACCCGCGAGCGCCTGCTTCAGCGCGTCGAGGTCGGCCTGCACCTCGGTCTTGACGTCCTCGGGGAGCAAGTCCTCGTTCTCGCTGATGAGCTTCTCGACGGAGTAGGCGAGCTGTTCCGCCCCGTTCCGGGTCTCGGCGGCCTCGCGGCGCTGCTTGTCCTCCGACGCGTGCTCCTCGGCCTCTCGCACCATGCGCTCGATGTCCTCCTTCGAGAGCGTCGATCCGCCGGAGATCGTGATGGTCTGCTCCTTGCCCGTGCCCTTGTCCTTCGCGGACACGTGCACGATGCCGTTGGCGTCGATGTCGA